>NZ_JBHVST010000011.1:122700-173971 GCF_042885015.1 Streptomyces sp. NPDC058086
CCGTGGGGGTTCTGGGGCGGGGGGTGGGGGGGGCTGGGGCGCGCCCCGGGGGCGTAGCCGAATATGACCCGGCCCCGCCCCCCTCCGGGGGCGCTCGACCGGCCATCCCGGTGGCCTATGCCAGGCGGAAGGCCCGATTCGGACTTGTTCGGAGGACGTGACAACATGCCGTCATGTCCACCGCACTGACCGATCTCTTCCCTCACCCGATCGTGCAGGCCCCCATGGCGGGCGGCATCTCCGTCCCGGATCTCGCGGCCGCCGTGTCCGAGGCGGGCGGGCTCGGGTTCCTCGCCGCCGGGTACAAGACCGCCGACGGCATGTACCAGGAGATCAAGCAGTTGCGCGGGCTCACGGGCCGCCCCTTCGGGGTCAATCTGTTCATGCCGCAGCCCGAGTACGCGGACCCCGCCGCGGTCGAGGTCTACGCCCACCAGCTCGCGGGCGAGTCCTCCTGGTACGAGACCGAACTCGGTGAACCGGACAGCGGCCGTGACGACGGCTACGACGCCAAGCTCGCCGTCCTCCACGACAACCCGGTGCCGGTGGTCTCGTTCCACTTCGGCATCCCGAGCCCCGACGTCCTGGACTCCCTGCGCCGCGCCGGCACACTCACCGTGATCACCGCGACCACGGCCGAGGAGGCCCTCGCCGTCCAGCGGGCCGGTGCCGACGCGGTCATCGCGCAGGGTGTGGAGGCGGGCGGCCACCAGGGCACCCACCGCGACAACCCGGAGACGGACGGTACGGGTATCGGGCTGCTGTCGCTGATCGCGCAGGTCCGCGAGACCGTGGACATCCCGATCATCGCCGCCGGCGGCATCATGCGCGGCAGCCAGATCGCCGCGGTGCTCGCCGCGGGCGCGAACGCGGCACAGCTCGGTACCGCGTTCCTCGCCACCCCGGAGTCCGGTGCCAACGCCGTGCACAAGCAGGCGCTGACCAACCCGCTGTTCGTGCGGACGGAGCTGACGCGCGCGTTCTCCGGGCGGCCGGCGCGCGGCCTGGTGAACCGCTTCATGCGCGAGCACGGCCCGTACGCTCCCGCCGCGTACCCCGAGGTCCACCACCTCACCTCCCCGCTGCGCAAGGCGGCCGCCAAGGCGGGCGACGCGCAGGGCATGGCGCTGTGGGCGGGGCAGGGGCACCGCATGGCGCGCGAGCTGCCCGCCGGGCAGCTGGTGGAGGTGCTGAGCGCGGAGCTCGAGGCGGCCAGGACAGCGTTGTCGGCCGCCGGGGAAGCGGGGGGTGAGGTCCGATGACGGCACCGGTGTTCGTGGTCGAGCACTTCGACGCGGACGGCGCCGGACGGCATGTCCTCGACGGCTCGGAGGGGCGGCACGCCGTCTCCGTGAAGCGGCTGAACCCCGGCGAGGACGTCGTCCTCACGGACGGGGCCGGGCGCTGGGCCCAGTGCGTGGTCGTCGCCACCGAGGGCAAGGACCGTCTGATCGTCCAGATGGACTCCGTGGCCGAGGAGCCGGTGGAGGAGCCCCGTGTCACCGTCGTCCAGGCGCTTCCCAAGGGCGACCGGGGCGAGCTGGCCGTCGAGACCATGACCGAGACCGGCGTCGACGCGATCGTCCCCTGGGCTGCCTCCCGCTGCATCACCCAGTGGAAGGGCGAGCGGGGTCTGAAGGCGCTCGCCAAGTGGCGGGCCACGGCCCGGGAGGCCGGCAAGCAGTCGCGCCGGGTGCGTTTCCCGGAGGTCGCGGACGCGGCGACGACCAAGCAGGTTGCGGCACTTCTCGCCAAAGCCGACTTCGCGGCCGTTCTGCACGAGAGCGGCGCCGAACCCCTGGCCACGGCCGAACTGCCCGAGCGGGGCGAGATCGTGCTCGTGATCGGCCCGGAAGGAGGCGTCTCTCCCGAGGAGCTGGCGCTCTTCGCGGAGTCGGGTGCCAAGGCGTACCGGCTCGGGCGTAGCGTGCTGCGTACCTCGACCGCCGGGACCGCGGCGACCGCGCTGCTGCTCGGGCGCACCGGCCGCTGGTCCTGAATCCACGCCGACCACGCCAACCACGACACGCGTGCCGACCACGACAAGTACGACACGCGCGCCGACCACGACACGCACGCCCGCAAGCCACGCCCACCCACGGGGGGACGCCTTGGAACTCGCCCAAGTACGGTTGCTCGTCTCGGACTTCCCGGTCTGCTACCGCTTCTACGCGGAGGTTCTCGGCCTCAAGCCCCAGTCGGGCGCGACCGAAGGGCCGTACGAGAAGTTCAGTCCCACCGTCGGTTCGGCGGGCATCGCGCTCCAGGACCGCGCGATGATGGCCCGGATACTGGGTGAACTGGGCGATTTGGCGAGCGGCCACCGCTCCCTGGTGGTCCTGCGCGTCGATGACCTGGACTCCTACTGCGAGGCCATCACCTCGCGCGGTGCCGTCCTCGTGCACGGCCCGGACTTCATGACGGACCGGATGCGGGTCGCCCACCTCAAGGACCCCGAGGGCAACCTGGTGGAACTTCAGGAGTGGCTCCTCCTGCGGACCTGACACAGTTTCACGCATATGTGTTCGACGGGGACGCACGCGGGTGTGTAGTGGCCGTATGGGGTCTACCGCGACGCCCGGGACAGTGGCACTCTGCCGTCTATGGGGGCATTGATGCGTATTCGACGAGTGGTGACGCGACTGGTGACGGGTCGTCGGGGACCGATGGTCGCCGGGCTCGCCGTGGTGAGCGCCTTCGGGGTGGCCGCGTGCGAACCGGTCGGTGGCCTGAGCGCCTCCGCGGTGGCATACACGACCGACCGGGCCGGAACCGCGGAGCTCCAGCGGCAGCATGTCGACGTGCAGTACCTGAGCTGCACCGGGTCGTACGGCGGCGGGAACAAGGCCTACACCCCGGGGCACACACCGTCGGCCTCGAGTTCCACGCCCTCCGTGGTGGAGGTGGACTGCCGGGGGCAGACCAAGGACCGGCGGGAGATCACCATCACCGGGAAGGTCACCCGTGAGGTCGAGGGCAAGTGTGTCCGCGGGGACCTGACGGCCAAGGTCGGCGGCAAGCAGTGGTTCCACGTGAACGTACTGGGCAACTGCAACGCCCCGAGCACGCCCTCGTACACGCCCCCCACCTACAACGCGCCCACCTACCGGCGCCCGGGCCCCACCACCACCGTCACCGTGACGAAGACCATGTGGTGCAAGGGCGATCCCACCTGCTGGCCCGCCCAGGGCAAGTGATCCAAACCCCTGTCGGTCGGAGCCGTCGCTGCATAGGGTGATCGGGTGACTCAGTCTGCATCGTCCGCGTCATCGGCATTGCCCGCGTATCTCCGGTTTCCGCATCTGCACGGCGAGCTGGTCGCCTTCACCGCCGAGGACGACGTCTGGGTCGCCCCGCTCGACGGCGGCGGTCGCGCCTGGCGGGTCAGCGCCGACAACATGCCGGTGAACCACCCCCGCATCTCCCCGGACGGTACGACCGTCGCCTGGACGTCGACGCGCGACGGAGCGCCCGAGGTGTACGCCGCGCCCCTGGAGGGCGGACCGGCCACGCGGCTGACGTACTGGGGGAGTTCGAAGACCCAGGTGCGCGGCTGGACCCCGGACGGGCGCGTGCTCGCGCTCAGCACCCAGGGCCAGGCCAGCCTGCGCCGCAGCTGGGCCCGGGCCGTCCCGCTCGACGGCGGACCCGCGACCACCCTCCCGTACGGGCCGGTCGGCGATGTGGTGTACGGCGATCCGGGTGTGCTGCTGCTGTCCGCTCCCATGGGGCGCGAGGCCGCTTGGTGGAAGCGGTACCGGGGCGGTACGGCCGGCAAGTTGTGGATCGACAGGGACGGCGGCGACGGGGCGGGGACCGGCGAGTTCGTACGGCTGCACGAGGACCTGGACGGGAACCTCGAATACCCCCTGTGGGTGGGGGAACGCGTCGCCTTCCTGTCCGACCACGAGGGTGTCGGAGCGCTCTACTCCTCCCTCGCCGACGGATCCGATCTGCGCCGCCACACGCCGGGTGGGGGCACCTCCCGCTCGAGCGAAGCCGAGAGTGGGGGAGGCTTCTACGCCCGGCACGCGGCGACCGACGGCGCCCGGGTCGTGTACGCGTCCGCCGGTGAACTGTGGCTCCTCGACGACCTGGACGGCGCCGAGCCGCGCCGGCTCGACCTGCGGCTCGGCGGACAGCGCGTCGACCAGCAGCCGCACCTCGTGAGCGCCTCCCGCTGGTTCTCGGCCGCCGCCCCCGACCACACCGGACGCGGCAGCGCGGTCTCCGTGCGCGGCGCCGTCCACTGGGTCACCCACCGCTCCGGACCGGCCCGCGCGCTCGCCGCCCGGCCCGGTGTGCGCGCCCGGCTGCCCCGTGCCTTCCGGGTGGAGGGCGAGGAGTACGTGGTGTGGGTGACGGACGCGGCGGGCGACGACGCGCTGGAGTTCGCCCCGGCGACCGGTCTGGCGCCCGGAGCGACCCCGCGCCGGCTCGCCGCCGGACAGCTGGGACGGGTCCTCGGGCTCGCCATGGCACCCGACGGCAGCCGCGCCGCCGTCGCCTCGCACGACGGACGGGTGCTGCTCGTCGAGCGGGAGACCGGAGAGGTGCGGGAGGTCGACCGGAGCGAGGACGGCGAGGTATCCGGGCTCGTCTTCTCGCCGGACTCCGCCTGGCTCGCCTGGTCGCACCCCGGCCCGCGCCCGCTGCGTCAGCTCAAGCTGGCCAACACCGCCGACCTGTCGGTGACCGAGGCCACCCCGCTTCGCTTCCGCGACTACGCGCCCGCGTTCACCCTCGACGGCAAGCACCTCGGCTTCCTCTCGGCCCGCTCCTTCGACCCCGTCTACGACGAACACGTCTTCGACCTCGCGTTCGTCGGGGGCTCCCGGCCGCATCTGATCACCCTGGCCGCGACCACCCCGTCCCCCTTCGGACCGCAGCGCCACGGCCGCCCCTTCGAGGCACCGGACAAGGACGAGACGCCCGACAGCGAGGGCGCCCCCACCACCCGTATCGACCTCGACGGACTCGCCGACCGGATCGTCCCGTTCCCCGTCGAGGCGGCCCGCTACTCGACCCTGCGCGCCGCCAAGGACGGGCTGCTGTGGCTGCGCCACCCGGTCGTCGGAGTCCTCGGCGCCTCCCGCGCCACCCCGGACGACCCGGACCCGAAGACCGAACTGGAGCGGTACGACCTCGCCCAGCAGCGCGTCGAACACCTTGCCGCCGACGCCGAGCACTTCGCCGTCAGCGGCGACGGCAAACGCGTCCTGCTGTGGACCGACGGCAAGCTCAAGGTCGTCCCCAGCGACCGCCGCGCCTCGAACGACGACGAGAGCGACACGAACATCACCGTCGACCTCTCCCGGGTCCGCCAGACCGTCGACCCGGCCGCCGAGTGGCGGCAGATGTACGACGAGACCGGCCGCCTCATGCGCGACAACTTCTGGCGGCCCGACCTGGGCGGGGTCGACTGGGAAGGCGTGCTGGACCGCTACCGGCCGGTGCTCGAACGGGTCGCCACCCACGACGACCTCGTCGACCTGCTGTGGGAGGTGCAGGGCGAGCTCGGCACCTCGCACGCGTACGTCACCCCGCGCGGCGGCTGGGGCGGCGGCGACCGGGCGCAGGGTCTGCTCGGGGCGGACATCTCCCGTCACGAGGACGGCAGTTGGCGCATCGACCGGATCCTCCCCTCGGAGACCTCCGACCCGGACGCCCGGGCGCCGCTCGCCGCGCCCGGCGTCGCGGTGCGCGCGGGGGACGCGATCGTCGCGGTCGCCGGGCAGCCGGTGGACCCGGTGGCCGGACCCGGGCCGCTGCTCGTCGGCACCGCGGGCAAGCCGGTCGAGCTGACCGTCTCCCCGTCGGGCGGCGGCGATCCGCGGCACGCCGTCGTCGTCCCGCTCGCAGACGAGGAGCCGCTGCGCTACCACGCCTGGGTGGCGGACCGGCGCGCCTATGTCCATGAACAGTCGGGCGGCAGACTCGGCTATCTCCACGTGCCCGACATGCAGGCGCCCGGCTGGGCCCAGATCCACCGCGACCTGCGGATCGAGGTGGCCAGGGAGGGGCTGGTCGTGGACGTCCGGGAGAACCGCGGCGGCCACACCTCCCAGTTGGTCGTGGAGAAGCTCGCGCGGCGGATCGTGGGCTGGGACCTGCCGCGCGGGATGCGGCCCTACAGCTATCCGGAGGACGCGCCGCGCGGACCGGTCGTCGCCGTCGCCAACGAGTTCTCCGGCTCGGACGGCGACATCGTCAACGCGGCGATCAAGGCGCTGGGCATCGGGCCGGTCGTCGGGACACGGACGTGGGGCGGGGTCGTCGGCATCGACAGCCGGTACCGGCTCGTCGACGGCACCCTCGTCACCCAGCCCAAGTACGCGTTCTGGCTGGACGGTTACGGGTGGGGCGTGGAGAACCACGGTGTCGACCCGGACGTCGAGGTCGTCCAGACGCCGCAGGACCACGCGGCCGGGCGCGACGCGCAGCTCGACGAGGCGATCCGCATCGCGCTGGCCGCGCTCGCGGAGAACCCGGCGAAGGCGGCACCGGAGCTGCCCGAGCTCTGATCCGCGCGCCCACCCGCGCCCACCGAGGCCGATACGATGCAGGACGTAATGATCAGACGGCGTGAGGAGGCACACGTATGTCGGGAGAACCGCAGGACGATTGTCTGTTCTGCAAGATCGTCGCGGGGCACGTTCCCGCGAACGTCGTCCGGGAGACCGACACGACCGTCGCCTTCCGCGACATAAACCCCCAGGCGCCCACGCACATCCTGGTCATCCCCAAGGTGCACCACCCGGACGTGGCCTCCCTCGCGGCAGCCGAGCCCGCCATCGCCGCGGACGTACTGCGCGAGTCCGGCGAGGTGGCGTCCGAGGAGAAGCTGGAGAGCTACCGCATCGTGTTCAACACGGGCGGCGGCGCGGGCCAGACCGTCTTCCACGCGCACGCCCACCTCCTGGGCGGTCGTGGCATGCAGTGGCCGCCGGGGTAACCGACCTTGTCCGTACGTGAACTGGTGGTCCTCGGCACCGCCAGCCAGGTCCCCACCCGGCACCGTAACCACAACGGCTATCTGCTGCGCTGGGACGGGGAGGGCCTGCTCTTCGACCCCGGTGAGGGCACCCAGCGGCAGATGCTGCGGGCCGGGGTCGCCGCGCACGACCTGCACCGCATCTGCGTCACCCACTTCCACGGCGATCACTCACTCGGCCTCGCCGGGGTGATCCAGCGCATCAACCTCGACCGTGTCCCGCACGAGGTGACCGCGCACTACCCGCGCTCCGGGCAGCGCTTCTTCGACCGGCTGCGATACGCCACGGCCTACCGCGAGACCGTCGAGCTGACCGAGGCACCGGTCGAGGCGGACGGGGTGCTCGTGACCACCCCCTCGTACACCCTGGAGGCCCGCAGGCTCTCCCACCCCGTGGAGTCCTTCGGCTACCGGCTGGTCGAGCCGGACGGCCGGCGGATACTGCCCGAGCTGCTCGCGGAGCACGGGATCAAGGGGCCGGACGTCGGACGGATCCAGCGTGAGGGCGCGCTCGGCGGGGTCTCGCTCGACGACGTGAGCGAGGTGCGGCGCGGACAGCGGTTCGCGTTCGTCATGGACACACGGCTGTGCGAAGGCGTGGACGCCCTCGCCGAGGGCTGCGACCTCCTCGTCATCGAGTCGACGTTCCTGGACGGGGATCACCAGCTCGCCGTGGACCACGGCCACCTGACGGCCGGTCAGGCGGGCCGGGTGGCGCGGGACGCGGGCGTACGGCATCTCGTGCTCACGCACTTCAGCCAGCGGTACTCCGAACCGGGAGAGTTCGAGCGGCAGGCCCGGGCCGCCGGGTTCGAGGGGGAGCTGACCGTGGCGCACGACCTGGTGCGGGTGCCGGTGCCGAAGCGGCGATGAGCCGTCGTCGCGCGAGTCGATGAGGCGTCGTCGCGCGAGATCGTCGGTACACACCCGTACGATATTTCGATGCCCCTCCCCAAAGCAGAACTGCACCTCCACATCGAAGGCACCCTCGAACCCGAGCTGGCCTTCGAGCTCGCCGCGCGCAACGGCGTCACGCTCCCGTACGCGGACACCGAGGAGCTGCGCAAGGCGTATCTCTTCGACGACCTCCAGTCGTTCCTGAACCTGTACTACGAGCTCATGGCCGTCCTGCGGACCGAGCAGGACTTCGCCGACCTCGCCGACGCCTACCTCGCACGGGCTGCCGCGCAGGGCGTACGGCACGCGGAGATCTTCTTCGACCCGCAGGCCCACATCGCCCGGGGCGTCGGCATGGGGACGGTCGTCGAGGGGCTGCACGGCGCGCTCTCCCGCAGCGAGGAGACACATGGGGTCTCCACCCAGCTGATCATGTGCTTCCTGCGCGACGAGTCCGCCGAGTCGGCGCTCGCGACCCTGGAGGCCGCGAAGCCCTACCTCGACCGGATCGTCGGCATCGGCCTCGACTCCGCCGAGGTCGGGCACCCGCCGGTCAAGTTCCGCGAGGTCTACGAGGCCGCCGCCGCGCTCGGCCTGCGGCGCGTCGCCCACGCGGGCGAGGAGGGGCCGCCGGCGTACATCACCGAGGCGCTGGACGTACTCGGCGTCGAGCGCATCGACCACGGGCTGCGCTGTATGGAGGACCCCGAGCTGGTCGAGCGGCTCGTACGGGACCGGGTACCGCTGACGCTCTGCCCGCTGTCGAACGTACGGCTGCGCGCCGTGGACGTCCTGGAGGACCACCCGCTGCCCGCGATGCTGGACGCCGGGCTGCTGTGCACGGTCAACTCCGACGACCCCGCGTACTTCGGCGGGTACATCGGCGACACCTTCCACGCCGTGCACGCGGCGCTCGGACTGGACCGGGAGCGGATGCGGGAGCTGGCCCGCAACTCGTTCGTGGCGTCCTTCCTGGAGCACGACGAGGAGCGGCGGGCGCGCTACCTCGCCGAGGTCGAGGCGTACGAGTTCGGCTAGGGCCTGTCCGGCGGGACTACCTGCTTGCGGACCCCGGTCCGGCCGCCGCTCCCGCGGTCGCCTGCCGGGGTCCTGCCGTGTCGTACGCCGTCCGGGGCGCCGGGACGGCGTCGAGCGGGATCTCCACGACCGGGATCTCCTGGGCCGGGATCTCCACGACCGGGTGCTCCTGTGGGAGCGGGGCGGTGCGCCGGGTGCGCAGGGCCACGGCGGTCATCGGGGCGGTGATCAGGAGCAGGCCGAGGGCCAGGATCACACCCATCCCCGGGTAACCCACCCGTGCGGAGAGCAGGCTGCCCGCGAGCGGGCCGCACGCAGTGCCGAGCGAGGAGGCGGAACCGACCAGGACCGCCCACCGGCCGCGCCGGTCCAGGGACGCGGCGAGGCCGATGACGTAGGAGAGCACGACCGGGTGGACCGTGTTCCAGGCGATCTCGCCCGTCGCGAAGGACGTCAGGTCGGTGGCCGCCGCGCTCAGTGCGATGCATCCGGCGATCAGGGCCGTGCCCGCGCCGATGGGCAGCGCCCGGCCCAGGCGCTGGCCGAGTGCGCCCGCGCCGATCACCCCGAGCAGCCCCGCGCCGAGGGCCACCGCGAAGACCGCGCCGACGGTCACCTCCGTCAACCCCGCCTGCTGCAGACCGATCCGGCCGCTGACACCCCAGAGTGAATTCTGGGCGAGGGACCAGCAGAGCATCGCGGCGGCGAGGACGAGACCGGCGCGGCGATGGGGGAGGGGAGCGGCGGTGGCGCGGAGGGCGCGGGCGGCGGGGGTGTGGAGGGCCTCGGGGGTCCCGGCCGTCGGGAGGCGTCGGGTCACGGGCAGTACGAGCAGCGCGGTGACGGCGATCGCGGCGAGGGGGTGGCCGTGGCCCGGGCCCAAGTGGGGGATCGTCAGATACAGCGCGCCCGCGAGGGCGGAGACGCCCAGCAGACCCAGGGTGGTGGTGCGGTGGGGGTCGCGCTGGCCGGCGATCCCGGTGGCGGCGACGGTGGTGATCGTGCCGGAACCGAGGCCGCCGGCGATCGCACCCAGGACGACCAGGGGGATGGTCGTCGTGAGGGCGGCGGTGCCGTAGCCGGCGGCGGCCAGGAGCAGGCCGACGCGGGCGAGCCCGCGGGGGCCGAAGCGGTCCACGCGGGACGCGAGCAGGAAGCCCGCCGTCGCCGAACTCAGCAGCAGGGCGCTGCCGATGGAACCGGCCTCGGTGGCGGAGAGGGGGAGGCCCGCGCTCAGCCGGCCGACGGTGGTCGGGAGCAGGTACGGGGCGAGGTACCCGGCCGTGAAAAGGGCGACGAGGGGCCAGGGTGTGGTGGTGCGGGCGGACACGGGCGTTCCCAGGGCATGCGAAAGAGCGGCTCGATAAGGGGGGTTGGGCGGCTGTCGACGGACAGGAACGCGCGGGCAATTTGTATCAAGCGGGTGGGGGCGCGACGTAGGCGGGGCGGTGTGATCCGGGTCACGTTCTGTTTGCGGTGGGAGGGTCGGGGTAGGCGAGTCGGCTTCACCCGGCCGTCGACCGGTCCGTTCCGGCCCCGACCGGCGCCGTGCCGTGTGCCGTTTGGTGCACACTGGCCTGAATCCGCACCACCTCAGGGAGCGCACCGTGATCGAGACCAACGGAGAGCGACCGTACTGCCAGGCACACGTCGACCCGCTCGCCGGTCTGCGCACCCCTCAGGACCCGCCCTGGGATGTCTACCTCACCGGCACCGTCTTCCTCGACATCATCTTCACCGGGCTCGACACCGCCCCGGTGCGCGGCACCGAGTCCTGGGCCCGCGGGATGGGGTCGAGCCCCGGCGGCGTCGCCAACATGGCGACCGCGCTCGCCCGCCTCGGCCTCAAGACCTCCCTGGCGGCGGCCTTCGGGGACGACCACTACGGGGAGTACTGCTGGGACGCCCTGGAACAGGGCGAGGGCATCGACCTCGCCCCGTCGCGCACCGTGCCCGACTGGCACTCGCCGGTCACCGTGTCGATGGCGTACGAGGGCGAGCGGACGATGGTCAGCCACGGGCACGAGCCGCCGCCGGAGGAGCCGGCGCCGGAACACGCCCCCCGCGCGCGGGCCGCCGTCGCCTCGCTGACGCCCGGCACACGCGCGCACTGGATCGCCGAGTCCGCGCGTGCGGGCACCCGGATCTTCGCGGACGTCGGCTGGGACGACACCGGGCGCTGGGACCTGGCAGGGCTCGCGGACCTGGAGTACTGCGAGGCGTTCCTGCCGAACGCGGACGAGGCGATGCGGTACACGGGGGCGGACTGCCCGCGGGCCGCCGCGCACGCGCTGACCGAGCACGTGCCACTGGCCGTCGTCACCCTCGGTGCCGAGGGCGCGTACGCCGTGGACGGCCGTACCGGGGAGACCGCCGAGGTCCCCGCGATCGCCGTGGAGGCCCTCGATCCCACCGGTGCCGGTGACGTCTTCGTCGCCGGGTTCGTGATGGGCACCCTCGCCGACTGGCCGCTCGCCGACCGGCTCGCCTTCGCCGGGCTGACCGCCGCGCTCTCCGTCCAGGAGTTCGGCGGCTCCCTCTCGGCGCCCGGCTGGGCCGAGATCGCGGCGTGGTGGCGCCGGGTCCAGTCGGTCGACGACCAGGAACCGGCCGCGCTGCGCCGGTACGCCTTCCTGGAGAGCCTGCTCCCGGAGGTGACCCGCCCGTGGCCGCTGCGGCGGGCGGTCCCGACCATCGGCTTCCGCCGGTCGGCCTGATCCACCTCAACTTCCCTGCGCGGCAACGTGGTTGACCGCCTTGCTTCACCCTGCCCAAAACCCCCACGTCACGCCTCCGAACGGAACCCGTCCTGTCGGAAGTCGTTGACAGGATGACGTTTCGTGCTCGATTATCGGCTGAATCGAGCATGATTTTGCATCTCACCTTCACCGTCTCTCGTACGCGCGCCATCTCTCGCACCGCACCCGCACCCCCGGACCCATGAGTTCCTCCTCGCCGAAGGACATGCGTCGTGCGCACACCATCACGAAGACTCAGGGTGCTTCTCGCCGTCTTCTCGACGGCGCTCGCCCTGCCCGCAGCCCTGCTCGCCCCTCAGACCGCCACCGCCGCCGACCCGAGCGGCGGCGGCCCCAAGGTGACCTCGTCGGCCGACGGGATCGCACTGACCGTCCCCTCCGCCGGGAACGCCCCCGGCTACACCCTCGCCATCGCCACCGGCCAACTCACCCTCGTCACCCGCCGGTCCGGCACCGACGTCCTGTCCACCGCCGACGGTGGCACCGGCGGTCTGCGCTTCCGTACGGGGGACACCTGGCAGCACGCCACCAAGGTGACCGGCTGGTCCTGGAAGAGCGGCGTCCTCACCCTCACCGCCGCGACCACGGCCGACGGCGCCACCGTCGCGGCCCGGATCACCCCAGCCTCGGACCGCTACCAGCTCGACTGGGACGTCGAGGGAGTCGAGCCCGACCGGTTAGGACTCGCCTATGACCTGGCATCGGCCGGGCACTGGTACGGACACGGCGAGGCCGAGACCGCACAGGGCGGCCCCGGCACCGACCAGCCCTGGCCGCTCGACAGCGGAGAGGTCGTCCATCCGTCCTTCGGCCCGGCCTCGTACAACATGGTCGACCCCTTCTGGTACACGTCCCGTTCGACCGGGCTGCGCGTGGACACCGGGCATGTCATGGATGTCGCGATCAACGAGGGCAAGGACGGTCTCGGCCGCTTCGACGTGGATTCCGCGGACACCTACAAGGCCACCGTCTTCGTCGAGTCCGCACCACTGGAGGTCTACCGCGACTACGTCGGCATCGTCGGCAAACCCGCCAAGAGCGATGCCACGTACGAGCAGTACGCCAAACCCGTCTGGAACTCCTGGGCGCAGTTCTACACCAACGTCGACCAGGCGAAAGTCCTCGACTACGCCACCGATCTGCACGACGCCGGGCTTGAGGGCCACACCGTCCAGCTCGACGACAAGTGGGAGTCGAACTACGGGAACCTGACCTTCGACAGCAAGGCCTACCCCGACCCGAAGGCCATGGCGCGGAAGATCCACGACCTGGGCTTCGACTTCGGCCTCTGGGTGACCCTGTGGATCAACCTCGACTCCGACAACTACCAGTTCGCCGTCGACCACGGCTACTTGCTGAAGGACGCGGCGGACACCTCCAAGCCCTGCACCGTCACCTGGTGGAACGGCACCGCCGGGATCATCGACCTCGCCAACCCGGACGCCAAGGCCTGGTACACGGGCCGGGTCAAGGCTCTGATGAGCGACTACGGCATCGACGGGCTGAAGTTCGACACCAGGTTCTTCGACGACAAGTGCGCCCCGCACGACGGGTACAAGCCCACGGACTACCAGCGGCTCGGCACCGAACTCGCCGACGAGTTCGACCTCCAGGGCGTAGGTATCCGCGTGCACTGGAACTCCACCGCCCACCAGGCCGGGTTCGTCACCCGCCAGGTCGACAAGGGCACCGGCTGGGAGTCCCTGCGCGCCTCGGTCTCGCAGAACCTCGCGATCTCCACGATCGGCTACCCCTTCGTCACCACCGACATGATCGGCGGCTCCGGCGGCCAGCCCGCCCCCACCAAGGACGTGCTGGTCCGCTGGGCGCAGTCCGCGTCCCTGATGCCGCTGATGTACTCCTCCACCTCACCCGTCGACACCATCGATGTGACGACCGGTCAGAAGGTCACCTATGACCAGTAGACCGTCGACCTCTACCGCGCGGCGATCAAGCAGCACGAACGCCTCGCGCCCTACATCTGGGACCAGGTGCGGCAGACCCTGAAGACCGGTGACCCGATCATGCGGCCGCTGTTCTTCGACTTCCCGAAGGACCAGGAGAGTTACACCGTCTCCGACGAGTGGATGCTCGGCCCCGCCGTCCTCGCCGCCCCGCAGCTCGGCGACCGGGCGACCCGGACCGTGCACCTCCCGGCCGGTGTCTGGTACGACGTCAACCACGACACCGTGATCCGCGGCCCGAAGAATCTGACGGGTTACGGCGCCCCGCTCGGCGTCACCCCCGCCTTCGTGAACCTGAAGGCGAAGGGCGCGGACAAGGCACTGCGCGCCCTGCGCGGCAGCGATGCCCCGGCCGCCTCCGTGCTGCTCGCCCCGGACGCGCCGGAGACCGGCTCCGGCACGCCCTTCGAGATGACCACGACGGCCGTCAACTGGAGTTCCCGGCCGCTGAAGCACGTCACGGCCGCGCTGGACGTACCGGACGGCTGGCACGCCGAGGCGACCGCCGCCTCGCGCGCCAAGTCGCTCGCCGGGGGTGCCGCACTCACCACGAAGTGGACCGTCACCCCGCCCGCCGACGCCCGCTGGGGCAGCCACACCCTCACCGGGACGGTGACGTACGACGGCGGTCCGAAGGTCTCCGACAGCCTCCCGGTGAAGGTGAAGCCGGTGCCGGGCACGGTCTCGGCGCCGTACCGCACCGCCGATACGGCGGGCGACGCCCAGTTCGCCCAGGCCGGCGACCAGCTGGCCATCTGGGCGGGTGGCCAGGACCTGTCCGGCTGGAAGGACGAGAAGGGCGCCGTGTACGAGAGCGGGGTCCTCGGCGAGCAGTCCACCGTGCGGGCACGGATCGTGTCCCAGGACGCGGTCACACCGGCCGGGAAGGCCGGGATCGCCGTCGCCAACGATCTGTCCGCGCCCGAGAAGGGCGGCTACGCGGTCCTGGTCATGACGGACAAGTACGGCCTCGAATTCATGGCCGACAGCGACGGCGACGGCGGGCTCGACACCTGGGCGGGCGGCGGAGCGACCTACCACCCGGCGTATCTGCGGCTGGTGCGCGACGGCACCACGTACACCGCGTACGCGAGCAAGGACGGTACCGCCTGGTCGACGGTCGGCTCGGCCACGGTCCCGTCGGCCTCGGGAACCGGTGACGCGGGCGTGATCGCCTCCGCCGTCAACGCCTACTACCCGGGCGAGCGGATCCAGGCCGTCTTCGACGGCTTCTCGGTCACGGGTTCCTGACCCGGCCCACGCACTCGAAGCACACCTGGCGTGACGCACCGTCAACCGTAAACCCCGGAGGGAACCTCGCCTCCCCTCCGGGGCCCCTCTCCCCGCAGAAGGGTCACCGACCCATGCCCCGTACCCGACGCATGCCCTCGCTCATCGCCTCCTTCGTCGCGGGCGCGGTCGTCGCCGCGAGCACGACCGTCGTCGCGGCCACCGGCGACGAGCCGCACCAGAAACCCACCACCACCTGGCTGACCGTGAAGGTCGCGGACGCGATGGGCACCAGGGACACCATCACCTGGGTGCCCACCGGCTCCTTCGCCGGCTCGGCCGAAGTCCGCGTCCCGCGCTATCCGATCACCGCCATCGAGGGCAAGGACACCAAGGAACTGGCCCTGGACGCCGTACGCGGAGAACAGGTCTCCGCACAGCTCGCCATCGCCTCCGGAAAGCCCCTCGACGACGTCCAGGCGAAGGTCGGCGATCTGACCGGACCGGGCGGCGCGCGGATCGACGGCGACAGCACCCAGGTGCGGTTCGTGAAGTACATCCCCGTGCAGCGCTCCAAGAGCGAGATGGACTGGTCCGCCACCATCGACCAGGTCAGCTCCGCCAAGGAGGTCTCCGGCGACCGCGATCCGGACGTCGTCGGGGACCCCTTGGAGGAGCGCGCATCGGTCGACGTCCCCGCCTACGCGGCCCAGCCGCTCTGGTTCACCTTCCACATCCCGCGGGGCGCCAAGCCCGGCACGTACAAGGGCACCGTCCGCGTCGACGTGGGCAAGGCCACGCAGGCCACCTATCCGCTGACGATCGACGTCGCCGACGCGAGCGTGCCCGCCCCCTCCGGCTACCGCTTCTTCCTCGACGTCTGGGCGCAGCCGGAAGCCATCGCGCGGGCGCACCACGTCAAGCTGTGGTCGCGGGAGCACTGGAAACTCATCGAGAAGTACAACCGCGACCTGGCGAGCCGTGGCCAGAAGGTCATCAACACGACGATCGTCGACAACCCCTGGCACCACCAGTGGTCGCTCGGAACCCGGCAGTCGCAGACCGCGACGCCGTACTCCAGCATGGTGGGCTGGAGCTGGGACGGCAGCCGGTTCTCCTTCGACTTCACCCGCTGGGACCGCTACGTCGACTCGGCCCTGCGCGACGGGCTCGGCCCGGACATCGGCGCGTACTCAATGCTGGCGTTCCAGGACCAGGAGCACCTCACCTACCGCGACACCCGCACCGGCAGCGCGGTCACCGAGAACGTCGACCTCGGCGGGGAGCGGTGGCGCACGGCATGGGGGCAGTTCCTGCGCGCCTTCGCAAAGCACCTGACAGACACGGGGCGGCTCGACCACACCTGTCTGTCCTTCGACGAGCGGCCCGCCGACACGATGAAGGTGGTCAAAGACTTCGTCCACGAGGTCGCACCCGCCTTCGACGACCGCATCGCCGTTGCCGGCTCCGTCAACACCGAGCCGATGGCCTCGAACCTCTCCGTCGACTGGGGCGGCATCGACGCCATGACACCCGAGAAGGCGGAGGAGCGGCGCAAGGCCGGCAAGAAGACGACGTTCTACGTGTACGGCTGGCCGCCGCACCCCAACACGCTCAGCTACTCGCCGGCGGTGGAGTCGCGGATGCTGCCGTGGATCGCCGCCCAGCGGAACCTCGACGGCTTTCTGCGCTGGTCGTACAACAGTTGGACCGCCGACCCCTTCTCCCAGCCTGTCTACATCTTCACGCAGGGCGACGAGTACCTCGTCTACCCGGGCGCCGACGGGCCGATGTCCAGCATCCGCTGGGAGCAGCTGAAGGAAGGCATCGAGGACTTCGAGCTGGTCGCGCAGGCCAGGGACAAGTCCGGTGGGGACAGCGACGCCCTGAAGCAGGCGCTGTCGCTCGCCACCCGTGACCTCGACGGGCGCACCAAGAACCTCACCGACATCGAGCAGGCCCGCAAGGCCGTGGTGAAGGAGCTGACGTCATGAGACGGGCGAGACTGCGGACCCCACTGTGCGGTGGCGCTCGCCGCCGGGTGCCTGTCGGCCGTGCCCGCCCAGGCCGCGCAGGCCCCCCAACAGGTCCCCCCGCAAGCCGTGGCGCAGGCCCACACGGTCACCTACGACCAGTACGCCGTGAAGGTCGACGGGAAGCCGCTGTACCTGTGGGGCGCCGAACTCCACTACTTCCGGCTCCCCAGCCCGGACGCCTGGCGCGACGTACTGCAGAAGGTGAAAGCCGCCGGGTTCAACTCGGTCTCCCTCTACTTCGACTGGGGATACCACTCCACGAGCGCCGGCTCGTACGACTTCAAGGGCATCCGCAATGTCGACCGGCTCCTCGACGAGGCCGAGCGCGCGGGCCTGTACGTGATCGCCCGCCCCGGCCCGTACATCAACGCCGAGGTGTCCGGCGGCGGCTTCCCGGCCTGGCACAAGACGCACGCGGGCGTGAACCGCACGTCCGAGGAGGCGTATCTGAAGGACGCCCGGGAGTGGATGAGCCGGATCAACCCGATCTCGGCCGGTGACGGACACCCCCTGACCATCGGCGGCACCACCTACGCCAAGGGGCTCGGCGTGCACGCCGACAGCCAGGTCCGCGTCTACCTCGGCGGCGCCTGCACCTGGTTCACGGCCACCGCCCGCGTGGACGACGAGGTCGGCGACGGCGGCAGCGTGTCCTTCCGTGCCGTCGCCGACGGCCGCATCCTCTTCACCAGCCCCGTGCTGTACGGCTCCGACGGCAGCACCCCCGTCGACGTCGACGTGACGGGCGCGCGCTGGCTCGACCTGACCGTGGACGGCGGCGGCGACGTCTCCGCCGACCACGCGGACTGGGCCGACGCCCGTCTGACCTGCGCGGGAGGTACGTCATGAGGGGGCTCCGCGCCCTGGCGGCCGTCGTGCCGCTCATCCTCCCGGCCGCTGCGCGGCGCCTTCGACAACGCGGGGATCGCCTCCGACGACGCCCTCACGGTCGCGAACATCGACGGATCCAACCCCAGCCTGTCCGCCGAGGCGCCGGCGTCGGTGGGACTGACCCCGGGCGCCACCGTCACCTACGGCGGGGTGACGTTCACCTTCGCGATGACGATCGACTGAGAGTCGCCGACAGCAGCCGATGACTTCTGGCAGTCACTGAGAGTTTCCGGAAGGATTTCCATGCAGGACAACCGAGGCGACCTCGGCAGCACGGGCGTCACCCGCAGACGGATCCTCGCGGGCGCGGTCGCGCTGGGCGGAGCCGCGCTCCCGGCCCGCCCACAGGGCGCGTACGCGGCCGACGGCGCCCTCTTCGACACCGCTCCCGCCGCGGCGGCGCTCAAGCGTCTGCTTCCCGACCACCACCGGCAGATCACCCTGCGGGCGGTCGCGGACGCGACCGACCGCTTCCGGGTCACCGGCCGGGTCGGCCGCATCACGGTGGAGGGCACCAGCCCCGCCGTGCTGCTCGCCGGTTTCCACACGTACCTACGGCGGACCGCGCACGCCTGCGTCTCCTGGACCGGCGAGCAGCTCGACCTGCCGCGCTCCCTGCCCGCGCCCGCGAAGGAGATCACGGGGACGGCGAACGTGCCCCACCGGTTCGCCTTCAACGACACCAACGAGGGCTACACCGGCCCCTACCGCGACTGGGACGCCTGGAGCCACGAACTGGACATACTGGCGCTGCACGGCGTCAACGACGTCCTCGTCTACGTGGGCGGTGACGCGGTCTACTACGACACGTTCCGTCGGTTCGGCTACTCCGACGCGGAACTGCGCGCCTGGATCCCGGCCCCGGCCCACCAGCCCTGGTGGCTGCTGCAGAACATGTCGGGCTTCGGCGGCCCGGTCTCCCGGCGGCTGCTCGAACGGCGGGCCGAACTCGCCCGGAAGATCGTCGACCGGGTGCGGGAGCTGGGCATGACCCCGGTGCTGCCGGGCTACTTCGGCACCGTCCCGGACGGCTTCGTGGCGAAGCACGGCGGCGACGCGGCCGTGGTCGCGCAGGGCACCTGGGGCGGCTTCGAACGCCCCGACTGGCTCGACCCGCGCACCTCGGCCTTCAGAGAGGTCGCCGACGCCTTCTACCGGGCCCAGACGGAGCGGTTCGGCGCGAGCACGATGTACAAGATGGACCTGCTGCACGAGGGCGGCAACCCCGGTGACGTACCGGTGGGCGAGGCCGCGAAGGCCGTCGAGACGGCGCTGCGCAGGGCCCACCCGGGGGCGGTCTGGGCGATCCTGGGCTGGCAGACCAACCCGTCCACCGCCCTGCTGGACGCCGTCGACAAGAGCCGCATGCTGATCGTGGACGGCCTCTCGGACCGCTACACCACCGTCACGGACCGGGAGAGCGACTGGGGCGGCACCCCCTACGCCTTCGGCAGCATCTGGAACTTCGGCGGCCACACCCCGATCGGCGCCAACGCCCCGGACTGGGTGGAGCAGTACCCGAGGTGGCGGGACCGGGAGGGCAGCTCCCTGGCCGGGATCGCGGCGATGCCGGAGGCCGCCGACAACAACGCGCCGGCGCTGGCACTCCTCACCGACCTGGCGTGGACACCCGGCACCGTCGACCTGGACGACTGGTTCGCCGCGTACGCCGTCTCCCGGTACGGCGGCGCGGACCCGCACGCCGCCGCGGCCTGGCAGGCGATCCGCGACACCGCCTACGGCATGTCCCGGGCCGACTCCTGGAGCGAGGCACCCGACGGTCTGTTCGGCGCCCGGCCGAGCCTGACCGCGAACAAGGCGGCGGCCTGGGGCCCGGAGGCCGACCGCTACGACACCACGACCTTCGACCGCGCCCTCACCGAACTCCTCGTCGTACCGAAGCGGTTGAGGGCGAGCTCGGCGTACCGCTACGACGTCGTGGACGTGGCACGGCAGGTCCTGTCCAACCGCACCCGGGTGCTGCTGCCGCAGATCAAGGGCGCGTACGAGACAGGGGAGCACGCCCTGTTCGGGGAGCTGACCCGGACCTGGCTGGGCTGGATGGACCTGCTCGACGACCTGCTGGCCACCTCGCGCCCGCATCTGCTCGGACGGTGGCTCGCCGACGCGCGCGCCTGGGGCGCCGACGCGGCCGAGCGGGACCGCCTGGAGTACGACGCGCGCTCGCTCATCACCACCTGGGGCGGACGCGCCGGCAGCGAGGAGGGCCTGCACGACTACGCGAACCGGGAGTGGGCCGGGCTGGTCGGCGGCCTGTACCGCACCCGCTGGAAGACGTACTTCGACGCGCTGTCCGCGGGGAGGGACCCCGCGGCCGTCGACTGGTTCGCCCTGGAGGACCGCTGGGCGCACGGCCACGAGAGGTACCCGGCCGAGCCGAAGGGCTCCCCGTACGAGCGGGCCCGCCGGGTGCGCGACCTGCTCGCCGCCACCCCGCACCAGTCCGCCGTCACCGCCGCGGCCGACCGGGGCGCGGTGGCCGAGGGCGTGCCCGCGACGGTGACGGTCACCTTCACCCACCGCAACGGCTTCGCGCCCGCCACCGCGGTGACGCTCTTCGCCGAGACGCCCGAAGGCCTGACGGCCGGCGCGCTCGACCCCGTGAGCACGGCGTCCGTCGCCCCCGGCGAGACGTTCACCGCGCGCTTCGGGATCAGCCTGACGGGCGACGCCCGGGAGCTCGTCAGCCGGCTGGTCGTCGGGGCGACGTACGCGGGCGGAGGCAGGACGGTCGCGCCGGTACGGCTGCTGGCCGCGTCCGGGGTCCGCGACCCCTACCGCACGGCCTCCTTCAACGACGCCGTGTTCGGGCAGCTCGGCGACGAGCTCGCGATCGAGGGCGCCGGGGCCGACCTGTGGGGCGGGACGAACGAGTTCGGCGCGGTGTACCGGGCCGGGGCCTACCGTGACGGGACGACGGCCACGGTCCGGGTCCTCTCGCAGGACGCCACCGGCGGCTGGGCACGGGCCGGGCTGATCGTCCGCGACGACCTCGCCACGCCGGGCGGGGGCGGCTATGTGAACCTCGCCGTCACCCCGTCCAACGGCTGTGTACTGACCTGGGACGCCGACGGCGACGGCCGTTTCGACTCGATCGCCATGGCCGGGTCGGCGACGGCTCCGGCGCATCTGCGGCTGCGCCGCGACGACGGTGCGTACACGGGTGAATACAGCATGGACGGCACGGCCTGGGTCACGGTCGGGACGGCCACGCCGGGCGGGGCCGGGGCCGCGCAGGACGTGGGCGTGTTCATGACGGCGGCCGACGGGTGGACGGGCCGAAGGGGAGCGGCCACGTTCAAGGGGCTCGCGCTTGAGTAGTCGCCGGACCAGTGCGTGGGCCGCACCGGTCGACCAGCGCGTCGACCGGTGCGGCCCACGCCGACAAGCGGCGCCGAAAAGCCCTACGGCACTGTCACCCCACCGTCGTACCCTTGGAGGCGCAAGGCTGCCCCCGTGGCAAGCGTGCCGATCAAGGAGGAAAAGCAGGCCTACAGAGCCGGCCCATGACTCAGACACCCACAGCTCACAGCCCCGCTCAGGGGCAGGCACGAGCGCACTTCACCGTCCCGGCCAAGCACCCCATGGTGACCGTTCTGGGTTCCGGAGACGCGCTGCTACGCGTGATCGAGAAGGCCTTCCCGGCGGCCGACATCCACGTCCGGGGCAATGAGATCAGTGCGGTCGGCGACGCCGGTGAAGTCGCTCTCGTCCAGCGCCTGTTCGACGAGATGATGCTGGTGCTCCGCACGGGGCAGCCGATGACGGAGGACGCAGTGGAACGCTCGATCGCCATGCTCAGGGCGAGCGAGAACGGGGAGGGCGACGGTCAGGAAACCCCTGCCGAAGTGCTCACGCAGAACATCCTGTCCTCGCGCGGCCGCACCATCCGACCCAAGACGCTCAACCAGAAGCGGTACGTCGACGCCATCGACAAGCACACCATCGTCTTCGGCATCGGCCCCGCCGGCACCGGCAAGACGTACCTCGCCATGGCGAAGGCCGTACAGGCGCTCCAGTCCAAGCAGGTCAACCGGATCATCCTCACCCGCCCCGCGGTGGAGGCGGGCGAGCGGCTCGGCTTCCTGCCCGGCACGCTCTACGAGAAGATCGACCCCTACCTGCGGCCCCTCTACGACGCGCTGCACGACATGCTCGACCCCGATTCCATCCCGCGGCTCATGGCGGCGGGAACCATCGAGGTCGCGCCGCTCGCCTACATGCGTGGTCGCACCCTCAACGACGCCTTCATCATCCTGGACGAGGCCCAGAACACGAGCGCCGAGCAGATGAAGATGTTCCTCACCCGCCTCGGCTTCGAGTCGAAGATCGTGGTCACGGGCGACGTGACACAGGTCGACCTCCCGAGCGGGACGAAGTCGGGTCTGCGCCAGGTCCAGGACATCCTGGAGGGCCTCGACGACGTCCACTTCTCGCGGCTCACGTCCCACGATGTCGTACGGCACAAGCTGGTCGGCCGTATCGTCGACGCGTACGAGAAGTACGACAGCGAGAACGGCACCGAGAACGGCTCCCACAAGAGCCGCGGCAAAGCCGGCCACAAGGGGAAGTAGACAAGCGAGCACCATGTCGATCGACGTCAACAACGAGTCCGGAACCGAGGTCGACGAGCAGGCGATCCTCGACATCGCCCGCTACGCACTCGCGCGGATGCGCATCCACCCGCTCTCCGAACTCTCGGTGATCGTCGTGGACGCCGACGCCATGGAACAGCTCCACATCCAGTGGATGGACCTTCCGGGGCCCACCGACGTGATGTCGTTCCCCATGGACGAGCTGCGGCCGCCGTCCAAGGACGACGACGAGCCCCCGCAGGGACTCCTCGGTGACATCGTGCTCTGCCCGGAGGTCGCCGAGCGGCAGGGCAAGGAAGCTCCCACGCAGCACTCCATGGACGAGGAACTGCACCTCCTCACCGTCCATGGAGTGCTGCACCTGCTCGGCTACGACCACGAGGAGGCGGACGAGAAGGCCGAGATGTTCGGTCTCCAGGCCGCCATCGTGGACGGCTGGCGCGCGGAGAAGGGCATGACGGGTCCCTCGCCGGCCCCGACCGTTTCATGAGTCCTCAGCTCGTCATCGGCGCCATCGCCCTGGTCGTGGTCGCCTGGCTCGCCGCCTGTGCGGAGGCGGGCCTCGCACGTGTCTCCAGCTTCCGCGCGGAGGAGGCCGTACGGTCCGGGCGGCGCGGCAGTGCCAAGCTCGCCCAGGTCGCCGCCGATCCGACCCGCTATCTGAACGTGGCACTGCTGGTGCGCGTGGCCTGCGAGATGGCCGCCGCCGCGCTCGTCACCTACGCCTGCCTGAAGGAGTTCGACGAGACCTGGGAGGCCCTCGTCGTCGCCATCGGGGTCATGGTCCTCGTCTCGTACGTCGCCGTCGGCGTCTCGCCGCGCACCATCGGCCGCCAGCACCCGCTGAACACGGCCACGGCGGCCTCGTACGTCCTGCTGCCGCTGGCCAGGATCATGGGCCCGATCCCGCCCCTCCTCATCCTCATCGGCAACGCGCTGACGCCCGGCAAGGGCTTCAGGCGCGGTCCGTTCGCCTCCGAGGCCGAGCTGCGCGCGCTGGTCGACCTCGCCGAGAAGGAGTCCCTGATCGAGGACGAGGAGCGCCGCATGGTGCACTCCGTCTTCGAGCTGGGCGACACCCTCGTGCGAGAGGTGATGGTGCCGAGGACCGACCTCGTCGTCATCGAGCGGTTCAAGACCATCCGTCAGGCCCTCACCCTGGCGCTGAGGTCCGGCTTCTCGCGCATCCCCGTCACGGGGGAGAGCGAGGACGACGTCGTCGGGATCGTGTACCTGAAGGACCTGGCCCGCAAGACGCACATCAGCCGCGACGCCGAGTCCGAGCTCGTGTCCACGGCCATGCGGCCCGCGACCTTCGTGCCCGACACCAAGAACGCGGGCGACCTGCTGCGCGAGATGCAGCAGGAGCGCAACCACGTCGCCGTCGTCATCGACGAGTACGGCGGTACGGCCGGCATCGTCACCATCGAGGACATCCTCGAGGAGATCGTCGGGGAGATCACCGACGAGTACGACCGGGAGCTGCCGCCCGTCCAGGAGCTCGGCGACGACCGCTACCGGGTGACCGCCCGTCTCGACATCGGCGACCTCGGCGAGCTGTACGGCTTCGAGGCGTACGACGACGAGGACGTGGAGACGGTCGGCGGACTGCTGGCGAAGGCACTCGGTCGGGTTCCGATCGCCGGTGCCTCCTCGGTGGTCGAGCTGCCCGACGGGCGCGAGCTGCGGCTGACGGCGGAGGCCGCGGCCGGGCGCCGGAACAAGATCGTCACGGTGCTCGTCGAGCCGGTCGGCCCGGTGGACCCGGAGCCGTCCGAGGAGGAGAAGAAGTCCGAGTGACGCCGTCGGCGAAGGCAACGTGGGCGAAGGAGACGTGGGAGTGAAACCGCAGCAGTTGCGTGCGTTCTGTCTGTCCTTCAACGCGGCCGTCGAGGACTTCCCCTTCGCCCCGGACATCTCCGTCTTCAAGGTGCTGGGCAAGCTCTTCGCGCTGACATGGCTGGACGCGCGCCCGCTCACGGTCAACCTCAAGTGCGACCCGGAGGACGCGGTCCGGCTGCGCGCCGAGCACCCGGGGCTGATCATCCCGGGCTATCACATGAACAAGCGGCACTGGAACACGGTGACGGTCGACGGCGAACTCCCGGACCGTCTGGTCCGGGAGCTCATCGAGGACTCGTACGATCTCGTCGTCGCCGGTCTACCGAAGGCCGAGCGCCTCCGTCTCGACCGGGCGTGAGCGGTCGCGGCCCAGTCCGGTCGCGACCAGCACCGCCGCCGCCAGGACGATCGCCGCGTCCAGGGCGAGGACCGTGTGGACACCGGCCAGCAGGTCGCCCGACGTCGTCGCCAGGACACCCAGCAGCGGGATGCCGATCGTCAGGCCGACCTGCTGGGTGGAGGTCACCAGGCCCGTGGCCAGGCCCTGCTCCTCGTCGGGAACGCCCGAGGTCACGGTCAGGCCGTACGAGATGATCGCGCCCAGGTGGCACATGCTGGCCAGCGAGACCGCGGCGGTGGCGAGCCAGACGGACCAGGTGTGGGCGTTCAGCAGCACCAGCCCCGCCACGAACAGGCCCTGACCGGCGAGCGAGCCGACCAGCGTACGGCGGGCGCCGAAGCGGCCGATGACCTTCGGGGCGTACACCCCGGCGAAGGCCGACATGACGCCCTGGACCCCGAAGACCAGTCCCGTCTCGAAGGCGGACAGGCCGAGGGTCTCCTGCAGGTAGAGCGTCAGCGCGAAGATGACCGTCGACATCATCGAGAAGGTGACCAGACCGCCCAGGTTGCCCCACGCCACCGTGCGGCGGCGCAGCATGGGGAGGCTGACGAGCGGGGCGTGGGCGCGGGACTCGACGTACACGAAGGCGGCGAGCAGGAGCACACCCGCGGCGAGGGTCACGATGACGTCCGTGCCGCCGAAACCGCGCTCGGCGGCCGTCGACAGGGCGTAGATCAGGGCCAGCAGGCCGCCGGTGACGGTGACCGCGCCGGGGATGTCCAGGCGCGGGCGGTCGGGGACGGGGGTACCTCCCATGCCTTTGAGGCTGTGGGGGAGGGACTCGGGCAGCAGGCCCGGGGCCAGCGGTAGCACGATCAGCGCGAAGACCGACAGCAGGCCCATCGTCGAACGCCAGCTCAGTACGTCGGTCAGGACGCCGCCGGCCACCATGCCGACCGTGAAGCCGAGGGAGAGGAGCGTGCCGGAGATGCCGAGCGCACGGTCGCGCGCCGGGCCCTCCGGGAACGTCGTCGTCAGCAGCGACATGCCCGTCGGTACGATCGCCGCCGCGGCGAGGCCCTGCAACGCCCGGCCCGTCAGGAACGACGCCGGGTCCCAGGCGAAGGTCGCCAGCAGCGAGGCCGCACCGAAGAGGGCGAGGCCGGTCAGGAAGAGCCTGCGGCGGCCGTACAGGTCACCGATACGGCCGAAGAGGAGAAGGAAGCCGCCGGACGGCAGCGCGAAGGCGGTGACCGCCCACTGCAGCGCGGACTGGCTCATGCCCAGGTCCTTGCCGAGCACGGGCAGTGCCACGTTCAGTACGGAGAAGTCGAGCGCGACCATGAACTGCGCGGCGCACAGCACGAAGAGGACGAGCTTGTCGCGGGTCGACAGCCGGGTGCCGAGCGGGGAGTGGACAGTTGGGGAAGCGGATGTGGTTTCGGTGGTGTCGATCGCCATGGCAAGAGCGTGCGGCCGTCGGAATATCCGTGGGGAGCGCCAACTTATGCTGGTGGTCGCACCACCAGTCACCAACAGGGGGATTCACACGTGACGGAGGACGTGCTCAGGACCCAACGACGGCGTGAGCTGCGGGACTTCCTGATGAGCCGCCGGGCGAGGGTGTCACCGGCCCAGGCCGGACTGCCGGACGGCGGGGCCCGCCGCCGCACGCCCGGGCTGCGCCGCGAGGAGGTCGCCGTGCTCGCGGGCGTCGGCGCGTCCTGGTACCAGTGGCTGGAGCAGGGGCGGGACATCTCCGTCTCGCCCCAGGTACTCGACGCGGTCGCCCGCGTCCTGCGGCTCAGCAACGCCGAACGACGCCATCTGTACCTGCTCGCCGGGCTGAACCCGCCCGCGCCGGAGGTCGCGCCCGAGGTCCGGGACATGTGCGACGGGCTGCGGCGGCTGATCGACACGTGGATGCCGTATCCGGCGCACATCATGGACCCCTACTACAACTGCGTCATGTACAACGACGCAGCCGGGATGGTCCTCGGCATGCGGCCCGACAACACGCAGAACTGCATCATCGACTTCTTCACCGACCCGCTGTACCGGGGGCAGTCCCGGACCTGGGAGAAGAACGCGCGCACGGTCGTCGCCCAGTTCCGCGCGTCGTGCGCGGCGGCGCCGGACGACGAGGGGTACCAGGAGGTACTGGACCAACTCCGGTCCGTCTCACCGGAGTTCGCCGCGCTGTGGGAGGAGCGGGACATCGAGGACGCCGGGCAGATCCGCAAGGAGCTCGACCACCCGCTCGTCGGGCTGCTCGCCGTCGAGTCCACCGCGATGAAGGTGCCGGCGCGGCCCGACCTCACGATCGTGCTGCACACGCCGTTGCCGGAGGCGAACACGGCGGCGAAGCTGGAGTGGCTGGCCTCGCCGGAGGGCCGCCGGGGCTCGATGTATCCCGTGGCCGGGTAGGCGGCGGCCGGTGGGTGTGTGCGGGTGGGGTGGTGCGTGCGGGTGGGCGCGTGCCTGCGCCTCCCGATCCCTTCGTATGCTCTGAACATGACCGACAGCAGCGCGCTTGACCCCGAGGACCGCAAGATCGTCACCCTGGCCCGTTCCGCGCGGGCGCGCAACGGGGTGCCGGAGGGGGCGGCCGTACGTGATGAGACCGGCCGTACGTATGTCGCGGGGACGGTCGATCTTCCCTCCCTGCGGTTGAGCGCGTTGCGTACCGCGGTGGCGATGGCGGTGGCGTCCGGGGCGAAGTCTCTTGAGGCGGCGGCAGTGGTGTCCGAGGCGGGGGAGGTCTCTTCGGAGGACCGGGCGGCGGTCCGTGACCTCGGTGGTCCGGCGACGCGGGTGCTGTTGGCGGGCCTCGACGGCACGGTTCACCTGACGGTGACCGCGGGCTGAGACCGCGCGCAGTTCCCCGCGCCCCCGGGCGGGGCTTCGCCCCGGACCCCTGCCTGCCCCTGGTCGCTCGGCTGCGGGCCGGTGGGGGCGGGTCGCGCAGTTCCCCGCGCCCCTGAGGCGGGGGCTTCGCCCCGCATCCCGCGTCTGTCTGGATTCGTTTGGCTGCGGGTTGGTGGGGGCTGGTCGCGCAGTTCCCCGCGCCCCTGGGGTGGGGCTTCGCCCCGGGTTCCAGGTCGTCTGGATTCGTTTGGCTGCGGGTTGGTGGGGGCTGGTCGCGCAGTTCCCCGCGCCCCTGAGGCGGGGCTTCGCCCCGGATCCCGCGCCCAGCCCTCTCCGTCGGCTGGGGGCCGCCTCGGGCCGGCCGGTGTTTGTGGGGCGAGGTCGGAGGCCGCACCCCACCCACCCCGGCCCGCGTCTTCAGCCTGTCCGGCGTTTGAGGACGAGGCCGTTCAGGTCGATCGGGGGGTCTGGGGGCGGAGCCCCCTGGGATGGGACGGGTAGGGGCGGCGGGGGCGAGGGAAAGGCGTCAGAAGCCGAGTTTGCGGAGTTGGCGGGGGTCGCGTTGCCAGTCCTTCGCGACCTTCACATGGAGGTCGAGGAAGACCGGCGTACCCAGCAGCGCCTCGATCTGCTTGCGGGACTTGATGCCGACCTGCTTCAGGCGGGCGCCCTTCGGGCCGATGATGATGCCCTTCTGGCTGGGGCGCTCGATGTAGACGAAGGCGTGGATGTCGAGGAGGGGCTTGTCGGCGGGGCGGTCCTCGCGGGGAAGCATCTCCTCGACGACGACGGCGATGGAGTGGGGGAGCTCGTCGCGCACACCCTCCAGCGCCGCCTCGCGGATCAGCTCCGCGATCATGACCTGCTCGGGCTCGTCGGTGAGGTCACCCTCCGGGTAGAGGGCCGGGCCCTCGGGAAGGAGCGGGACGATCAGGTCGGCCAGCAGGTCCACCTGCTTGTCGCCGACCGCAGAGACCGGCACGATCTCCGCCCACTCGAACCCCAGCTCCCGCCCGAGCTGATCGATCGCGATGAGCTGCTCGGCGAGCGTCTTGCTGTCGACGAGGTCGGTCTTCGTGACGATCGCGATCTTCGGCGTCTTCTTGATGGACGCCAGTTCCTTCGCGATGAAACGGTCACCCGGACCGAGCTTCTCGTTCGCGGGGAGGCAGAAACCGATGACGTCGACCTCGGCCCACGTCGTGCGCACGATGTCGTTCAGGCGCTCGCCCAGCAGCGTGCGCGGCTTGTGCAGACCAGGGGTGTCGACCAGGATCAGCTGGGCGTCGGGGCGGTGCACGATGCCCCGTACCGTGTGCCGCGTGGTCTGCGGCTGGTTCGCGGTGATCGCCACCTTCTGGCCGACCAGAGCATTCGTGAGGGTGGACTTGCCCGCGTTGGGGCGGCCCACGAAGCAGGCGAAGCCGGCGCGGTGGGGTGCCTCGGACGGCTCGGATGACTGGGTACGAACGCTCATGGCGCCCATTGTCCCTGATCCACAGGGCCGCGCCGTACGCCATATGCCTTTGACCGCTCCCGCGCGGCCCCGTGAGGTTTCGGAAACCCCCACGCAATACGAAACACGCCGGAAACGCACACGTGCACAACCGGAAACGCGAGCCCGTGACTCTCTGACGACGCCCCCGCACCCAGGAGAACCGAGGAGAGCCGTCCGTGGAGTTCGTGCAGACCGTGGAGACCCTGGACACCGTCAACCTGGCCGCCGCACCTCACCTCGACACCGGCGACACCGCCTGGCTGCTCGCCGCCACCGCCCTCGTTCTCCTGATGACGCCGGGCCTGGCCCTCTTCTACGGCGGCATGGTCCGCACGAAGAGCGTCCTCAACATGCTGATGATGAGTTTTGTGTCGATCGCCCTGGTCACCGTCGTATGGCTGGCGGTCGGGTACTCGCTCGCCTTCGGGGACGACGCCTTCGGGGGGCTCGTCGGCGGGCTGAAGCACGTGGGGATGGACGGGATCGGGCCGGACAGTGTGCACGGGACCGTGCCCACCCTGCTCTTCGCCACCTTCCAGCTCACCTTCGCGATCATCACCGCCGCGCTGATCAGCGGGGCGGTCGCCGACCGGGCGAAGTTCGCGGCGTGGCTGGTGTTCGTGCCGGTCTGGGCGCTGCTCGTATACGTTCCCGTCGCGCACTGGGTGTGGGGTCCGGGGGGCTGGGTCCAGGCGAAGCTGGGTGCGCTGGACTTCGCGGGCGGACTGCCGGTCGAGATCACCTCCGGCGCCTCCGGCCTGGCCCTCTGTCTCGTCCTCGGCCCCCGTCTCGGCTTCAAGAAGGACGCCATGCGGCCGCACAACCTGCCGATGGTGATGCTCGGCGCGGGGTTGTTGTGGTTCGGCTGGTTCGGCTTCAACGCCGGGTCCGCGCTGGGCGCCAACGGACTCGCCGCCGCCGCCTTCCTCAACACCCTCGCCGCCGGCTGCACCGGTCTGCTCGGCTGGCTCTTCGTCGAGCAGAAGCGCGACGGCCACCCCACCACCCTCGGCGCCGCCTCCGGCGCGGTCGCGGGCCTGGTGGCCATCACCCCGTCCTGCGGATCCGTGTCGCTGCTGGGCGCGCTGGTCGTCGGTCTCGCCGCCGGTGTCGTCTGCTCGTACGCCGTGGGCTGGAAGTTCAGGCTGAACTACGACGACTCGCTGGACGTCGTCGGCGTTCACCTGGTCGGCGGCATCATCGGCACGGTCCTCATCGGGTTCTTCGCCGACGCGACGATGACGGGTGGCGCCGAGGGGCTGCTGTACGGCGGTGGGTTCGGGCAGCTCGGCAAGCAGCTGGTGGCGGTCGTGGCCGTGGGGGCGTACGCCTTCACCGCCACGTACGGCATCGGGAAGGTGCTCGACAAGGTCATGGGGCTGCGGGCGGACGAGGAGCACGAGCACACCGGCCTGGACCTTACGGTGCACGCCGAGACCGCTTACGATCACGGGGTCCTGGGCCACGGCGCCCCGGTCTCGTCATCCCTCCCCACCGCTCAGAAGGCCAAGGCCCAGGCATGAAGCTCATCACCGCCATCGTCAAGCCGTACCGTCTCGACGAGGTCAAGACCGCTCTCCAGGAGCTCGGCGTGCACGGGCTGACCGTCAGCGAGGCCAGCGGGTACGGGCGCCAGCGCGGCCACACGGAGGTCTACCGCGGCGCCGAGTACCAGGTCGACCTGGTTCCCAAGGTCCGTATCGAGGTCGTCGTCGAGGACGCGGACTCGGAGGCGGCGATCGACGCGATCGTCAACGCCGCGCAGACGGGGAAGATCGGCGACGGGAAGGTGTGGGCCGTACCGGTCGAGACGGTCGTACGGGTACGGACGGGCGAGCGCGGCCCCGACGCACTCTGAGCCACCACGGGCGGGTACCGCCCCCGCGCGCTCCGAGCCACCAAGGGCGGCTGCCGCTCCTGCGTGCCCTGATCACCACCACGGCGGCGGCGATCAGGGCGCCCACCACCACCGCCATCAGCCACGGCAGCGCGAAGAACGACGTGCTCGCCGACTCCCGGGTGCCGGGCGCGCTGGCCGTCAACATCACGTCGCCCCAGTCGAGTTGGGGCGCCCCGTGCCAGGGCTCGGTCAGCCGGACCCGTTGCCCCGGCAGCAGCTCCGAGGGGATCTTCGTGAGCTCCCGGGACAGCAACGTACGCCCGAAAAGGCCCTCGGCCCTGAGCCGCACCTTCGGGTTCAGGGTGACGTTCCCGGCGTTGCGGAGGGTGTACGAGATGGTGGCGCCGCTCTCGCCGAGGCCGGGGACCAGGGGCTGGTGGTGGCTGATGTGGACCTTCTCGACGGCGAGGGCGGGGACGGTGGGCCCGCCGACCCGGAGGTAGATCCGGGCGCCGACCGCCCGTTGCACCGCCACCGCGGACGTCGCCGCGTCTGAGCGGTCGAGGCGCTCGTCGAGTGCGACCAGCGCGCCCGGATGGTCACCGGGTTCGGCCTTCTCGGGCACCCGGAGGGTGAACGGCACGGTCACCGAACCGTGCGCGGGCACCGTCACCCGGGAGCGGGCGGGGTGCGCCCACGCGCCGACCCCGAGCTGCTTCTCCTTCACCGTCCGCACCGCGAACCCGCCGTCACGCGCGGTGTTGTACGCGTCGGCGGCGTACAGCCGGAAGGTCAGCGGGGCGCCGGTCTTGTTGGCGACGGTGACCTTGTCCCGGAGGGTCTGTCCGGGGTCGGCGGAGAGATAGAAGTACGGGCGGGCCGCGATCTGCGTGGAGACGGGGTAGACGGACCAGCTGCCGTTGTCGGCGCCGTACGAGGCGGGCGTGGTGAGCGCGAGAAGGAACACGGACAGGATGAGGACGTACAGCTTGCGCATGGGTGCGGACCCCCGCGGATGTGGGTGGACAGGCCCTGGGCGGACGGGCGGGTGCGCGCCCGGCCACCGGGGTGCGGAGGGGTGGATCAGGTGAGCGTCAGCGTGAGCACGCCGGAGTAGGAACCCGGCGGGGTGAACGCCGGTACGTCCAGTGACAGCCCGGCGTCGACGGTGAACTCACCACCGGTGAGCGCCCCGTTGGGGGTGGACGCCAGCGTCGCTCCCGCACCGCCCACCGTGCCGGACGAACCGGCCTGGCAGGTGCTCGGGCTGCCCGCCTTGGTCGCGCAGGCGGGGGTCCAGCTCAGCTTCCCGGCATCGATCTTGGCGCCGGGACCGGTGAAGTCGGTGACCTTGCCGGTCAGGGACCAGCCCGCGGGTCCGCCGCGGAAGTCCTTGACGGTCACCGTCCGCAGGGCCCCGGTCGAGGCCCCGCCCTTGCCGAAGTCCACCGCCGACAGCTGGACGGCGTCCCCGGCCTGGGACATCGACAGGGTTCCCGCCTTCACCGTGGTGGTGAGTTTCTGGGAGCCCGCGGGGATCGGAGTGTCGTCGACGACCACGTACGCCGCCGGCCCCGCTCCCTTGGTGTCGCTCCAGCTCGCGCCCTCGTACGCCACCACACCGGTTGTCGTCTTGTCGTTGACGGCCAGCGTGCCGCTGATCGAGCCCTGCGCGTCGGCGGTCGTGGTGGCGGTGTCGGCGGTCTGGGTGGCTCCCGACCGTCCGGCGAGGGTCACGCTCGCGCCCGGGGTGAAGTTGCTGCCGGTGACGGTCACGCTGTCACCGGGCTTCCCGGAGGCCGAACCGAGCGAGATGGCACGGTTGTTGGTCTGGGTTCCGTCCGTCGCGGTGATCGTCCCGGAGACCGGGGCGGGCGGGTTGGTGACCGTGCAGGGGGTGTCCAGCTCCAGGATGTAGCTGGTGTGGATGTTGTAGTCGCCGGGCGCGAGGGTGATGGCGCCCGGGCTGGTGACGGTGAAGGTGCCCGTCATGCTGAACCCCGGGAAGGGCGCGTTGCCCGCCACCGGGTCGTTCTTCCTGGGGCCCGCGACCGTGACGTCCCCCGTCTGCGCGCCGCCGAGGGCGACCTTGCCGGTGGGCGTCATGATGTCGGCGGGCAGGGCGAGGGCGGTCGGGTTGTTCGCGGCGGGCGTGACCACCTTGTACGTCACGGTGACGGTGTCACCGACCTTGGGACTGGGGTTGTCCACCGTGATGATCGCGGTGGTGGTGCCGTCGATCGGCGGGATGCCCGCGATCGCCGGCGGGATGCAGTGCGTGGCGAAGTCCACGTTCTGGGAGTCCGCGGCCGCGGCGCCCGCCGGGGCCGCCAGCGCTCCTCCCGCGGTGACCGCCAGCGCGGTCACCCCGAGCAGTGCCGCCCAGCGGCGTCTTCGGGCGTGTGAACCCCTGGTTCCCCTGTGCGTTGCCATGTGCCCCCTCCTGAGGGATGCGGGCGCAGCGGCTCGTCTGCGCCGACAGGGGGCCATTGATGTGCGGGTTGTGTGAGAAGTCAATGGAGGGCCCGGACGGCAACTGATGGGCCATCAGGTTGTGTCAATATCACCAACTGGGCACCCCTGTAGGCCAGTTGGACGTGATCAGGCGGTTGTTCAGGCAGTTGTTCAGGCAGTTGTTCTGGCAGTGCGAGGACCGGTGCCGCCGCGCGCGCCGGCGACACCGGTCTTCACGTATGTGCTGTGGCGGGGCTCAGCTGAAGACGAACGGGCCCGGTGACTGCGCCGCGCTCGCGGTGCACGTGATGGTGATGCCGAAGACGACCATCTTCAGCGAGCCCCCGTATGCGTCGAGGCTGTCGCCGGAGGCGACGGTGCCGCTGAGCGGGCCCACCGTCACCCCGCCGCCCAGCGGAATGGCGGGATTCTTCGTGCCGGTGAACGCGACGGTGCCGCCGCCGGACTTCGCCATGGTCAAGGTGGAGGCGATGGAGTCCTGCGCCAGCGCGATCGGCGCGGTGATCGAGGTGGAGCTGAGGGTGATGGTCGCGGCCGTGCCGGTCTGGGTGGCGGTGAGGGTGGCCGCGCCACCGCCGCCGATCGTGCAGGTGGCGTTGATGGTCGCGGTGAGCGGGGTGACGGCCGCGGCGGTCGGCGCGAGGGCCAGGCCGGTCGCGGCGAGGGTGCCGGCGGCTAACGCCGCGGCGATTCCGAGTTGCTTGCGTCTCATCGGGTTCCCTTCCCTTGTACGGGAATTGCCATGTGGGGATGGAGGGACGGAACCGTCTGCTCAGAGGCCGGGGGCCGGGCCGGGCACACGGACGCGTCACCGGTGAACGCCGGTGCGGGTGCGGAGAGATGTGTACGCGGACCGTCCGCGAGCGGGGTGCGGGACGCCAGCGGAGGCGTTTCTGACGGTCCGTCGGAACTTGCGGTTCCATTGATGCGCGAGCGGCTTGGGATTGCAAGGCATGCCGGGTGGTTTCTTCAGGGGTTGTTGAAAGTGGCCGAAGTTCGTCCCTGATGCCCGGCGGGCCCGCTACTCCGCGAGTTCCGCGATCAGCGCCGTCGCCACCGTCCGGAACCCCAGACGGCCGTACATCCGCGCCACGTCCTCGTCCCCGGCCGACAGGAACAGCGTCTCGACGCCCCGCTCCCGCGCGTCGGTCACGAGGGCCGCGGTCACGGCGTACGCCAGTCCACGGCGCCGTTCGGCGGGCAGGGTGCCGACGCCCGTGATCTCGCTCACGGAGCCGACGGGCAGGTGCATCCCGGAGCAGACCACGACCCCGTTCTCGACCGCCGCGGCCAGTACGGTGCGGCCCACGCGGATGCGGTCCGCGGCGGCGGGCACCTCGGCGGCGCGGGCGGTGATCTCGGTGGCGAGTTCGCTGTGTCCGGCCTCCCCCACCGCCGTGCCCGGCGCCGCGAACGCCACGTGCGGCACCGCCAACGCGCCCGCCAGGAACGGGTCTTCGGGGTCCAGGACGCGGACCAGGGGGTGCGGGTCGGGCAGCGGCGCGTCCTCGTCGCGGATCATCAGGGGATGCGCGTGCACCCGTAGCCCCGTCGCCTCGACCGCCTCCCGCAGGCCCGGCGTCACCTCCGCCACCCACTCGAAGGCCTCCGGCACACACAGCTCCCGCTGTCGCGCCCGCACCCGCTCGACGTCCTCGACGGTGGCCGCCGGGCCCGTCCAGCCCAGGGTGGGTCGCGCGTAGTACGGCCAGCCCGTGGCCTCCCGGACGAAGAGGGTCAGCGGGCCGAAGTCCTCGGCCCGCGCGGCGGCGCGCGGCACCGAGTCGTAGTAGCGCTCAAGACGGTCGAGGGACGCGTTCACAGTCGTCATGCCGCCATCCAAGAGGAACACGGATGCCGGTGGCACCCGAATTCACTCCACGCCCCTGATCCGCCCCACCAGCAGCGCCCCCGCCAGTCCGATCACCGCCGCCACCAGGTACAGCACCCGGTAGCCGCCCAGATACGTCACGATCGGTGCCGCCAGGGCGGGGGCGGCGACCTGGGGGAGGGCGTTGGCGACGTTTATGACGCCGAGGTCCTTGCCGCGGTCCAAGGCCTTGGGCAGGACGTCCGTCATCAGGGCGAAGTCGACGGAGGTGAAGACACCGAAGCCGATGCCCAGCACCGCCGCCGCGACGATCGCGCCCGGCCAGGTCTGCCACCCGGAGAGGACCGCCGTCGCCACCGCCATGAGGACGCCCGACCAGATCACGAACGGCTTGCGGCGGCCCACCCGGTCCGACCACACCCCGCCGACCACGACCGTGGCGAGGAGGGTGACGCCGTTGACCGCCGTGAGGATCAGTACGCCGTTCTCGGGGTCGTCGTAGTGGAGCCGGTCGCGGAGGTAGTACAGGAGGTAGAGCAGGACCAGGGCATTGCTCAGGTTGATCAGGAAGCGGGTCAGCCAGGCCCAGGCCAGGTCCGGGTGGCGGCGCGGACTCAGCCAGAAGGAGGCCGCGAACGTGCGCCAGGACCAGGCGGGCCGGGCCGCGGCCGGCAGCCGCAGATCCTCGTAGCGCAGTACGTACGGCAGTACGCCCACCAGCGTGAACACCGCGCACGCCGCATAGCCGCCGCCCACACCCCCCGCCGCCGTCGCGAGGCCCGTCCCGCCGACCACGCCCAGGATCTGCGCGGCGCCCAGCCAGCCGCCAACGGAGCCTCGTTGGAGCCGTGGCACCCGGTCGGGGACGGCCGCGGTGACGGCGGCGAAGGCGGCGTTCAGGGTGAGCTGGACCAGGCACCAGCCGGCCGCCATCGTCCAGACCCCGCCCGCTCCCCCCAGGAGCAGCAGGGAGAGGGCGCCGCCCGCCGAACCCGCCACGATCCACGGCGTACGGCGGCCCCAGCGCGCCGTCGTCCGGTCGGACAGCGCGCCGAAGAGCGGGTTGGCGACCAGCGACACCGCCGCGCCCGCGCCCGTGACCCACGCCAGCATCGTCTCCTTCGACATGCCGGTGCCGGGTGCGAAGTCCTCCGCCTGGGAGGCCAGCAGGATCTGCAGCGGGCCGTACCAGCCCACCCAGATCGCCCCGTTGGCGAGCGAGAGCGCCGAGGTCCAGCCCCGGCCGACCCGCTCGACGGGCTCGGCCAGCGCCCCCACGTTCGCGACGGGGTCCGCCGCCGTCATCCCCGCGCCTGCAGCGCGTCGCGCAGCCAGGTGTACGACGCCTTCGGGGTCCGCTTCAGCGTGTCGTAGTCGACGTGGACCAGGCCGAAGCGCCGCGCGTACCCCTCCGCCCACTCGAAGTTGTCCAGCAACGACCACACGAAGTACCCGCGAACGTCCACGCCCTGTTCCAACGCCCGGTGCAGCGCCCGGACATGGCCGTCGAGGAACGTGATCCGTTCCTGGTCGTCGATGCCCTCGTAACTGCAGCCGTTCTCGGTGATGACGACCGGCGGGAGGCGGTCCCCGTAGCGCTCGCGGAAGCCCACGAGCAGCTCGGTCAGCGCCTCGGGGACCACCGGCCAGCCGAAGTCGGTGACCGGGTAGCCCTCCAGTTCCCGCACGGAGAAGGGAAGTTCGGCGGGCAGGGTCAGTCCGCTGAACTCGATCTCCGCGCCCTCGGGGGCGCCCACCTCGGTCGGCTGGTAGTAGTTGATCCCGTACCAGTCGATCGGCTCGGCGATGACCTTCAGATCCGCCTCTACGTCGCCCGGCATCAACTCTGCGATGCCGTCCGGGTATTGGCCCAACAAGAGCGGGTCCGCGAACAGGCGGTTGAGGAGGAGGTCGTAGAAGTCGGCGGCCTCCACGTCCTCAGGCTGCTCGGAGGCCGCCCAGGTCGGGCCGTGCGAGTTGGCGATGCCGATGTCCGTGACGCCGGCCGCGCGCAGGGACCGGACGGCGAGGCCGTGGGCGAGCAGTTGGTGGTGGGCGACCGGCAGCGAGTCGAACAGGAGCTGTTTGCCGGGGGCGTGGGCGCCGAGCGCGTGGCCGAGCAGGGTGTGTTCGGCAGGCTCGTTGAGGGTGATCCACTTCTTGACGCGGTCGCCCAGGCGGGCTGCCACGACACCGGCGTACTCGGCGAAGCGCTCCGCGGTGTCCCGGTTCAGCCAGCCGCCGGCCTCTTCGAGCTTCAGCGGGAGGTCCCAGTGGAAGAGGGTCGGTACGGGGCGGATGCCCGCCGCGACCAGCGCGTCCACCAGGCGGTCGTAGAAGTCGAGGCCGCCGGGGGAGTTCACGCGGGGCCAGGAGATCGAGAAGCGGTACGCGTCCACGCCGAGGTCGGCGAGGAGGGCCACGTCCTCGGGATAGCGGTGGTAGTGGTCGCAGGCCACGTCGGCCGTGGAGCCGTCCTTGATGTGGCCGGGCTCGGCCGTGAAGGCGTCCCATACCGACGGGTCGCGTTCGGCCGCGGCTCCCTCGATCTGGTGGGCCGAGGTGGACACGCCCCAGAGGAAGCCGGGCGGGAACTGCGGTAGGGGGTTCGTCGCCATGCGCGCGATCATCCTTACCGGCAGTAAGGGAAGTCAACGGGTTGGTGTGAACTGGGAGTTACGGCTTTTGGGGGCGCCTGGACGGAGGGGTGGTGCGGTGGATTGCGACTGCGGCCCCGGTGGGGGCTGGTCGCGCCCACGCGGCGGAGCCGCATATGTCATAGCCCCGCGCCCCTGAAGGTCGCTACGCGCCCTCCTTCAGGACCCGCACGATCAGTTGGCGCTGCTCCTCCGTCAGTCTTGGATCGGCGGCGTAGACCGTCTTTCCGTCCACCGTGATCTCGTAGCTGAAGCCGTCGGGGACCCCCGCGGGGCGCGTGCCCTGGCCGGAGGCGATCGCCTGCTCGGCCAGGGCGTGCCACTCGGGGGCGTCGGTGCGCCCCGAGGTGTCCACCTCGGCATGGCGCTCGATGCCCGCGAATCCGCCCGTGCGCCTTACCTCAATACGCATGGGTCCTGTCTAGTACGAGTCGGACGCCGAAGCTACGACGTCGGCACCCCGACCTGTTCCCAGGCCTTGGTGACGGACTGGAGCTCCTCGCCCTCGCCGTACCGGCTCCTGGCCTGGGCGACCGTCAGCTTGGCGAAGTCGGAGAAGCTCGCCTGGGACTGGAGCTCACCGCCGGTGAGGACGTCGTACCAGATCTGCCCGGCGCGCTCCCAGGCGTGCCCGCCGAGGGCCTGGGCGACCAGGTAGAAGGCGTGGTTGGGGATGCCGGAGTTGATGTGGACACCGCCGTTGTCGCGGCCGGTCTTCACATAGCCGTCCATCGTCGCCGGCTGCGGGTCCTTGCCGAGCACGTCGTCGTCGTACGCCGTGCCGGGCTCCTTCATGGAGCGCAGCGCCTTGCCGGTGACGCGCGGCGCGAGCAGGCCCGCGCCGATCAGCCAGTCGGCGTCGGCGGCGGTCTGGCCGAGCGTGTACTGCTTGATCAGCGAGCCGAAGACGTCCGACATGGACTCGTTCAGGGCGCCCGGCTGGCCGAAGTAGGTGAGGTTCGCCGTGTACTGGGTGACGCCGTGGGTCAGCTCGTGGCCGATGACGTCGACCGGGATGGTGAAGTCGAGGAAGATCTCGCCGTCGCCGTCGCCGAACACCATCTGCTCGCCGTTCCAGAAGGCGTTGTTGTAGCCGACGTCGAAGTGGACGCTCGCGTCGAGGGGCAGACCCTCGCCGTTGATCGAGTTGCGGGCGTAGGCGTTCAGGTACAGGTCGAAGGTGGCGCCGAGCCCGGCGTAGGCGCGGTTGACCGTGGCGTCCTTGCCGGGCTTGTCGGCCTCGCCGCGGACCTTCTTGCCCGGCAGGTCCTGGTGGTGCTTGGCGTCGTAGATGGTGCGCTGCGGCTTGTCCGCGGGCGCGCCCTGGGGCGGGGCCACGGTGGGCGCGCCGATGACCGTGGTCAGCCGGCGGTGGGTGCGCTCGAAGGCGTCGCGCTCCAGGGTGCGGCGCGCGGGTCCGGCGAGCGTGGGGTCCTCGTGCTGGGCCAGCGTGTCGAGGATGTGGGGCGGCACGATGGTGCAGAAGACAGGCTCGAAGCCTGCCGGGTTCGCGGTCATGCTCGGCACACTTGCACTGAGTGACTCCGCTGTCACTACCGGCGACCAAGATTGTGTGAAATGCGGCGATAAGGAGCCCACCGGTCCGCTCTTCAGTGGTAAGAGGGCTCACTCTGAGTGGTATGCCGCACTTTTTGTCTGTTTTCTTCCTTATGTGGTCACGGTCCCGCATACTGATACAGCCCTCCGGAGAGAGTGAGGCTCGGCTAGGCTGCGGAGCATCATGCGTATCGGGCTGCTTCTCCTTAGCTGCCGCGGCGAGGGCCTGTAGTCGAGGCCGACCCCCTCCCCGCGGAGTTCGGCGTTGCGCCGTCGGCCGTCCTTCCGGACACCCTCTGAGGAGCCCACGCATCATGCCGAACTTCCAGCAGTCCACCTCCATGCCGGTCCACAAGTACGGCAAGTACGAGCAGGTGGACATCCCTGACCGCACCTGGCCGGACAACCGTGTCACCGTCGCCCCCCGCTGGCTGTCGACGGACCTGCGGGACGGCAACCAGGCGCTGATCGACCCGATGTCCCCGGCCCGCAAGCGCGAGATGTTCGACCTGCTCGTGAAGATGGGCTACAAGGAGATCGAGGTCGGTTTCCCGGCCTCCGGACAGACCGACTTCGACTTCGTCCGCTCGATCATCGAGGACGAGACCGCGATCCCGGACGACGTCACGATCTCCGTACTGACCCAGGCCCGCGAGGACCTGATCGAGCGCACGGTGGAGTCCCTGGTCGGCGCCAGGCGCGCCACGGTCCACCTGTACAACGCGACGGCCCCGGTCTTCCGCCGGGTCGTCTTCCGCGGCTCCAAGGACCAGATCAAGCAGATCGCCGTCGACGGCACGCGGCTGGTCATGGAGTACGCCGAGAAGCTGCTCGACGAGCGGACGACGTTCGGCTACCAGTACAGCCCCGAGATCTTCACCGACACCGAGCTGGACTTCGCCCTGGAGGTCTGCGAGGCGGTGATGGACGTCTACCAGCCCGGCCCGGGCCGCGAGATCATCCTCAACCTGCCCGCCACGGTGGAGCGTTCGACGCCGTCCACGCACGCGGACCGCTTCGAGTGGATGTCGCGCAACCTGTCCCGCCGCGAGTACGTCTGCCTGTCCGTCCACCCGCACAACGACCGCGGTACGGCCGTCGCCGCCGCCGAGCTGGCCCTGATGGCCGGCGCCGACCGCATCGAGGGCTGTCTGTTCGGCCAGGGCGAGCGCACCGGCAACGTCGACCTGGTCACCCTGGGCATGAACCTGTTCTCGCAGGGCGTCGACCCGCAGATCGACTTCTCGAACATCGACGAGGTCCGCCGCACCGCCGAGTACTGCAACCAGATGGAGGTCCACGCCCGCCACCCCTACGTCGGCGACCTCGTCTACACCTCCTTCTCCGGCTCCCACCAGGACGCCATCAAGAAGGGCTTCGACGCCATGGAGGCGGACGCCGCCGCGAAGGGCGTCACCGTCGACGACATCGAGTGGGCCGTCCCGTACCTGCCGATCGACCCGAAGGACGTCGGCCGTTCGTACGAGGCCGTGATCCGCGTCAACTCGCAGTCCGGCAAGGGCGGTATCGCCTACGTCCTGAAGAACGACCACAAGCTGGACCTGCCGCGCCGGATGCAGATCGAGTTCTCGAAGATCATCCAGGCGAAGACGGACGCCGAGGGCGGCGAGGTCACCCCGAAGGACATCTGGGCGATCTTCCAGGACGAGTACCTGCCGAACCCCGACAACGCGTGGGGCCGTATCCAGGTCAAGGCCGGCCAGACCACGACCGACCGCGAAGGCATCGACTCGCTGACCGTCGAGGCCTCGGTGGACGGCGCCGACACGGTCCTGACCGGTACCGGCAACGGTCCGATCTCCGCGTTCTTCGACGCCCTGCAGTCCGTCGGCATCGACGTACGCCTCCTGGACTACCAGGAGCACACGATGAGCGAGGGCGCCTCCGCGCAGGCCGCCTCGTACATCGAGTGCGCGATCGGCGACAAGGTCCTGTGGGGAATCGGCATCGACGCGAATACGACACGCGCGTCGCTGAAGGCCGTGGTCTCCGCGGTCAACCGCGCGTCCCGCTGAGGACTTTGACCGGCGCTTTCGGGGCCCCGTCCGCCTTTCGAGGCGGGCGGGGCCCCGTCGTATACCGGCCAATCGTCGTGGAGATCACGGAAAGGTCTCGTCCAAGGTACTGACTCCGCCTCAACAATGTGGCTAACATCACGCCAGCGCGGCGATGTTGCCGCGGGGTTACGGAGGTGTGCGAGCGTGCTGCCAGGATGGGGACGAAACGGTCGTGCAGTGCAGATTTCCCGCATCCTAGGCACCCGTACCGCGTGGACCACCATGGGGGACGGCGAGTTCTTCTGCCCGGGCTGCGGGGGCGACCGCAACTACCAGCGGCTCACCGGCCGCCGCCGCTTCACCCTCCTCGGCGTCCCCGTCCTGCCGCGCGGCGACACGGGACCCGTCGTCGAGTGCGCCGCCTGCGGCCGCCACTACGGCGCGGACGTCCTCGACCATCCGACCACCACCCGCTTCTCGGCGATGCTCCGCGACGCTGTCCACACCGTCGCGCTCGCCGTGCTCGCCGCCGGTGGCGCCTGCTCCCGTACGTCCCTGGCGACCGCGACGACCGCGGTGCGCTCGGCCGGCTTCGACGACTGCACGGAGGACCAGCTCGGCGCCCTCGTCGAGGCGCTCGCCGCGGACACGGGCCGGATCTTCGGGGAGCCGTGTGGGGCGGGCCTCGCCATAGAGCTGCACGAGGCCCTGGACCCGCTGGCGCCGCACCTCGCCGCGACGGGGCGCGAATCGATCTTGCTCCAGGGCGCCCGGATCGCCCTGGCGGACGGGCCGTACACCCCCGCCGAACGGGACGTCCTCGCCACCGTGGGCGCGGCGCTGACGATCTGCGCGGACGACGTGACGCGACTGCTGGCGGCGGCGCGCACGCCCTCGTAGTGACGCGCACGCCCTCGTAGTGAGGGGACGGGAGTGGCGACGGGTGACTCAGGGTACGGTGTGAGCGACACACCGTAACGGGACCCTCGTGTCGCGCGGGGGAGAGCGGGGACCACCCTGAGCCGCAGCCTCGTCGCCGCCCTGGCCATCGGCCTCCTCGCCGCCGGCGCCGGTGTCGCGTCCGCCGCCGCCCCCGGTCCCCGTACCGAGTGCGTCTCCTCCGTGCCGTACACCGCGGGCGAGGGCGGCTACGACACCTACCGCATCCCGGCGGTCGTCACCACCCGCGCGGGCGCGGTGCTCGCCTTCGCCGAGGGGCGGCACGACGGCGCGGGCGACAGCGGCCACATCGACGTCGTCCTCAGACGCTCCTTCGACGGTGGCTGTACGTGGGGTCCGCTGCGGGTCGTCGCGGCCGGGGGCGGGGACACCCGGGGCAATCCGGCGCCGGTCGTGGACCCGCGCACCGGCCGGATCGTCCTGCTCACCTCCTACAACAGCGGCGCGGTGACCGAGGCGCGGATCATGCGGGGCGAGGTCACGGCGCGCCAGGGCCGCCGCGTCTTCGTCCAGACCAGCCGCGACGACGGCGCGCTCTTCTCCGCTCCCCGGGACATCACGGCCGAGGTGAAGCCGCCGGGCTGGCGCTGGTACGCGACGGGCCCCGGCCATGCGATCGCCCTCGGCCACGGCCCGCACGCCGGCCGTCTGGTCGTCCCCGCCAACCACTCCGCCGCCCCGCCCGAGGGCTCGACCGACACCGGCCGGGAAGCCAAGTACTACGGGGCGCACGCGATCTACTCCGACGACGGCGGCCACACCTGGCACCTGGGCTTCACCGACCGCGCCTACGACGGCCGGGTCAACGCCAACGAGAGCGGCGCGGCCGAACTCCCCGACGGACGCCTGTACTTCAGCGCCCGCGACGAGGGCGGCACCGCCCCCGGCAACCGCCTCGACACCTACTCCAGCGACGGCGGCGAGACCCTGGACCGCCCCTACGCGATCCAGTCCACCCTGGACGACGTCCCCGTCGTCCAGGGCAGTGTCCTCCAACCCCACGGCCCCCAAGCCCCCTTGCTCTTCTCGGCCCCCTCCGTACCCACCGCCCGCCGCGCGATGACCCTCTGGCGCAGCACGAACGGCGGCACCACCTTCACCAGGGCGACGACCCTCTCCTCCGCACCGGCCGCCTACTCGGACCTGGTCGACCTCGGGCACGACCGGGTCGGCATCCTGTACGAGACGGGCTCGACGCGGCCGTACGACAGGATCGAGTTCCGGCGTCTGCGCCGGCCGGGGTAGGTGACGGCGGCGGCGATTCCGGTGGGGTGGGCGGCCGGACGGTTGAGCACCGTACGACGGGATCTAGAGCAGGCCCGCCCCCGCCAGGTACTTCCCCACCCGTTCCACCTCCGCCTCCGACAGCGGCACCTGCGGCTCCGCCGTGGCCGGACAGGCGATGACGCCTCGTAGGTGCAGCGCCGCCTTGAACGCCCCGAGCGCCGACGAACCCCCGCCCATCCGGGCCGGATCCCCCACCCCGACCATCCCGAACAGCCCGCACAGCCGCTCCTGTTCGGCCCGCGCCCGCTCCCAGTCGCCCCCTCGGCAGAGCCGGTCGAGCCGTACGTACCCGTGCGGGTCGACGTTGGCGAGACCCGGCACGGCCCCGTCCGCCCCGAGTGCGAGCGCGGAGTCGACGACGAGTTCGGACCCGGTGAGGGCGGTGAAGCCGGTGATGTCGGGGTGGGCGCGGGCGCCCGTGACGACGGCGCGGAAGGCGGCGAGGTCGCCGCTGGAGTCCTTGAGGCCGCTCAGCACGCCCTCCGCGGCGAGGGACAGGACCAGCTCCGCGCCCAGCCTGGTGTGGACGGACACCGGGATGTCGTAGGCGAAGACGGGCACGGACGAGCGGGCGGCGACCAGGCGGAAGTGGCGCGCGATCTCCGCCGGATGGGTGCGGGCGTAGAAGGGGGCGGTCGCCACGATCGCGTCCGCGCCCGCCGCCGTCACATACGCCACATGGTCCAGCACCCTCGGCGTGGTCATGTCGATCACCCCGGCCAGCACGGGGAGCCGGCCTCTCACATGGGTGACCACCGTCTCCACCACGAGCCGCCGCTGGGCGTCCGTCAGGAACGCCGCCTCCGAGGACGAGCCAAGGACGAACAGGCCGTCGACGCCCCCCTCCACCAGATGGTCCACGAGCCTGACGAGCGAGGGGACGTCCACCTCGCGGTCCGGTGTCAGGGGCGTGCAGACGGGCGGAACGACACCGGTCAGCGGGGTGGGGATCGGCATGAAGACTCCCTCGGGGCGATCAAGGCTGCTGCTGGGCGGGGATGTCGGCCACGGCGGGCGCGGCGGACCCGGCCTGGGCCACCAGGTCGCGCGTCGACTGGTCCTCCTTCACAGGATGGTGGCACCGGAAGCGGTGGTCCGGCGTCGACGCGGCCGTGAAGTCCGGCATCACGCTCACGCACTCCTCGTCGGCCTTCCAGCAGCGGGTGCGGAACGGGCAGCCGGTGGGCGGGTGCGTGGCCGAGGGCACCGGGCCCACCAGCGGGATCGGGTCGATCGGGTCCAGGAGGCCGGGCGTCGCGGAGAAGAGGGCCCGGGTGTACGGGTGCCGGGCCCGGTCGGTGACCTCGGCGGCCGGGGACTCCTCCACGATCCGGCCCAGGTACATCGTGATCACCCGGTCGCTCATCCTCCGTACCGTCTGGATGTCGTGCGAGACGAAGACCAGGGCCAGGTCCAGGCGCTCCTTCAGGTCCAGCAGGAGGTTGAGGATCTGGGCGCGGACCGAGACGTCCAGCGCGCTCGTCGGCTCGTCGGCCACCACCAGGTCCGGGTCCAGGGCCAGGGCGCGCGCGATGGCCACCCGCTGGCGCTGACCGCCGGACAGCTGACCTGGCAGGACGTCCGCCAGGGCGCGGGGGAGGCCCACCAGGGACATCAGCTCCCGCACCCGGTCGTCCCGTTCCCGTGCCGTGCCGCGCCGGTGCACGTCGAGGGGGTCCCGCAGGATCCGGCGTACGGGCAGGCGGCGGTTCAGGGCCGTCGACGGGTCCTGGAAGACCATGCCCGTGCTGCCGCCGACGGACGCCCGTCGTTCGGCGGGCCGCATCGACCACAGGTCACGGTCACGGAAGCGCACGGTGCCGGACGTCGGCCGCTGGACGCCCACCAGCACCTTCGCCAGCGTCGACTTCCCGCACCCGGACTCGCCGACGACGCCGACCGTCTCGCCGGGCGCGATGGTGAGGTCGGCGCCGGTCAGGGCGTACACCCGGTCGCGGGTGAACAGGCCGCCGGAGCGGGCCTTGTGGACGACATGGGTGTCGGAGAGGGTGATGAGCGCGTTCACTGGACGGCCTCGCTCTGCGTGGTGATCAGATCGACCGCGGGGTGATGGCACGCGGCCGTGTGTGCCCGGGTGCCCAGCAGGCCGGGCGCCGTCGTCCGACACACCTCGCTCGCCGACGGACAGCGGTCGGCGAACCGGCAGCCCGCCGGGAAGTCGGCCGGGGCGGGCACGACCCCCTTGATCTGCGTCATCCGCTCGGCCGCCGACTCCAGGGACAGGACGCTGCCGAGCAGGCCGCGTGTGTAGTGGTGGGCCGGTGCCTCCACCAGGTCCGCCGTCACGCCCGTCTCCACGATCTGCCCGCCGTACATCACCACGACCCGGTCCGTGACGTCCGCGACGAGTGCCAGGTCGTGCGAGACGAGGATCAGCGCGAAGCCCAGCTCTTCCCGCAGCTTCAGCAGCAGGGTGATGATCTGCGCCTGGACCGTCACGTCCAGGGCCGTGGTCGGCTCGTCCGCCACGATCAGCTTCGGGCCCCGGGACAGGGCCATCGCGATCAGGACCCGCTGGCGCTGGCCGCCGGAGAGCTCGTGGGGGTAGCTGCGCAGGGTGCGTTCGGGGTCGAGACCGACCAGCGTGAGGAGCTCTGCGGGCGTCTGTCTCCCGCCCCGTCGCACCAGCTGCTTCAGCTGCGCCCTGATCGTCATCGCCGGGTTCAGGGACGACAGCGCGTCCTGGTAGACCATCGCCATCTCGTGGCCCAGCAGACGGCGTCGTACGCGCATCGGCTCGCCCACCAGCTGGCGCTGGTCGAAGCGGACATGGCCCCGGACCCTGGCCCCCTTCGGTTCCAGGCCCATCACGGCGAGCGCCGTCAGCGACTTGCCGCAGCCCGACTCGCCGACCAGGCCCAGGACCTCACCGGGGCGCACGTCGAAGCTGATGCCGTCGACGATGTCCACACCGCCGTGCCGGGTGTCGAAGCCGATGGCGAGGTTCTCCACGGAGAGGACCGGCCGGCCGGTGGGCAGGGGGCGGGCCCGGGAGCGCAGGCGGGCGGCGGCCTGCGTCAGACCGGGGAGTTCGAGGACCTCTCCGCTGCCGGGCTCGGGCGCCTCCAGCCGGTCACCGGCGGTCGCCGTCGCCGACACTTCCCGCGCCGCGGGCGCGGCCCACGCGTCCGAGACGCCCTCGGAGAGGATGTTCAGCGACAGTACGGTGATCAGCATCAGCAGGCCCGGGAAGACCGTCGCCCACCAACCGCCGGTCAGCACCATGTTCTTGCCGTCCGCGATGACACTGCCCCAGGACGGGTCGGGCGGCCGGACGCCCGCGCCGATGAAGGACAGCGAGGCCTCGAAGACGATGGCCTCGGCGACCTGGACCGTGCAGAACACCAGCACGGGGGCGGCGCAGTTGACGGCCACATGGCGCAGCACGATGTGCGGGGTGCGGGCGCCGATCACCCGTTCCGCCGTCACGTAGTCCTCGCCGTACTGGTCGAGGACGTTCGCGCGGACCACCCTGGCCACCGACGGGGTGAACAGGAAGGCGATCGCGCAGATCAGCACCGTGATGCCGCCGCCGAAGACGGCGACCAGGACGGCGGCCAGCGCGATGCCGGGGAACGCCATCACGACGTCCAGGCAGCGCATCAGTGTCTCGTCGACGGCCCCCCGCGAGGTCGCGGCGATCGCGCCGAGGAGCGCGCCGACGACGAGGGCGAGCGCGGTGGCGCCCAGGCCGATCGCGAGAGACCAGCGGGCGCCGTACATCAGTCGGCTCAGGATGTCCCGGCCGAGGCTGTCCTGCCCCATCCAGTGACCGCCGGAGGGGGCGCCGGTGCCGCCGGCCTGCGGTTGCTGGTCGAGCGGGTCGTGCGGGGCGAGCAGGGGCGCGAACACGGCCAGCAGGACCACGAGCGTGAGGAAGCCGAGGGCGATCCGGGAGAGGACGGGCAGGCGTCGCAGCCGGATGCCGGGCCGGGCGAGGCCCTCGGTGAGGCGTCGGCGGGAGAGCGGGGGGATCATCACGTGGCATCCCTCAGTCGCGGATTGACCAGCAGATACAGGATGTCGATGACGAGGTTCACGACCACGAATCCGGTGGCCGTGGTCAGGACGACGCCCTGGACGACCGCCGGGTCGCCGTTCTTCACGGCGTCGATCATCAGCTTGCCCATCCCGGGAAGCGAGAAGATCGTCTCGATGACGACCGCGCCACCGAGCAGATAGCCGACGCGCAGGCCGAGCACGGTCAGCGGGTTGATCAGCGCGTTGCGGAGCACATTGCGGCCGACCACGACCACCGGCGGCAGTCCGCTGCCGATCGCCGTCCGTACGTAGTCCTTGTCCAGCTCCTCGACCACGGCCGTGCGCACGATCCGGGTGAGCTGGGCGGCGACCGGGAGGGAGAGCGCGAAGGCGGGGAGCGTCATCGTCTTCAGCCAGCCGATCGGCGAGTCACCGGGGTTGATGTATCCGCCGGTCGGGAACCAGCCCCGGTCCACGGCCAGGTACTGGATCATCAGCAGCGCCAGCCAGAAGCCGGGCGCCGCGACCCCGGTCAGCGACACGACCCGGATGACCTGGTCGGGCAGCCGGTCGCGGTGGATCGCGGCGGTGACCCCGCCGAGCAGCGCGAGCACCACCGCGATGGCGAGGCCCAGGAAGGTGAGCTGGAGGGTGAGCGGCAGCGCGGTGGTGACCTGGTCGACGACCGGCGCCCGGGTCAGCGCGCTGGTGCCCAGGTCGCCGTGGAGCAGATCGCCGATGAAGTGGACGTAACGCACCGGGAGGGGGTCGAGCAGGCCGTTCTGCTGCCGGAAGTCGTGCAGTTGCCGAGGGGTCGGGTTGGCGCCCTGGAAGAACGCGGACGCCGGATCGACGTCCGAGAACCGCATCACCAGGAACACGAACAGCACGATGCCGAGCATCAGCGGCACGAGCAGGGCGACACGGCGGGCCAGGATGCGGACGATGGCCGTCATCTACGTCAGGCCCACTTGGCCTGAAGGAGGTTGACGCCCGGATAGGGCTGGGCCCTGAGCCCCGTGAGCTTCCTGGGGTCCCAGGCCGTCATCAGCTCGTTGTGCACGACCGGGTAGAGCACGGCCTGTTCGGCGACGACGTCGATGTAGTCCTGGATCATCGTCTTCTTCTTGTCGGCGTCCGGCTCCCGTGTCGCCAGGTCCATGTCCTTGAAGAGCTGCTTCGCGACCGGGTCGCCCGCCCACCGGGCGTACTGCATCCACAGGTTCTCGGGGCCGTAGTTGTAGTGCATGATCAGGTCGGCGTCGAGGCCGAACTGGTTGGGGTTCGAGGCGGCGGCCACCACCTGGTAGTCCTGCTTCTGGTCCATCTTCGTGAAGACGGCCGTCGTCTCCTGCGGCGAGAGCGTGGTCTCGACGCCGATCGCGTCCCAGGACGCCTTGATGGTCGGCAGACAGTCGACGATCCAACTGACGTTCACGGACAGGATCTCGATCTTCAGCCCGGAGACCCCGGCGGCCTTCAGGAGCTGCTTGGCCTTCTGCGGGTCGTACCCGTACACGGTCTTCGCCGGCCGGTAGGCCGGGTTCCCCTCGTTGAGGAACGAGCTCGACGGCTTGCCGTGTCCGTGCAGGGCGACCTCGACCATCTTGCCGGTGTCGATGGCGTAGTGCAGGGCCTGGCGCACCCGTACGTCGTCGAAGGGCTTGTGCTTGGTGTTGAACATCAGGAAGAGGTTGTTCATCCCCGCGCCGCCCTCGACGGTCATGCCGCCCTTCCTCAGCTGCTCGATGTTGGCGTACGGGATGTTGTCGGCGATCTGGGCCCCGGCGCTCGCGCCCGAGATCTTCGCGACGCGCGGGGCCGCGTCCACGATCGTCAGCCAGTTCATCTTCTTGAAGGCCGGTTCGCGCGGGCCGTTGTAGGCGGCGAACGCTTCGAAGGTGGTGTTCGACTTGGGGTGGTGGGCGGTCTGCCGGTACGGCCCCGAGCCCACCGCCTTCCCCTTGATCGCGTCGTCCCAGGCACCGGGCCGGGAGAAGACGTGCTTGGGCATGATCTTGGCGAGGGTGAGCCGTGCGATGCCTTCCGGGAAGGGGAACTTCAGCACCAGTTCGACGTTCGAGGCGTCGATCTTCCGGGCCTCCTTCAGCCAGCTCGCGAAGAAGCCCTTGCCGAGGGTCTGCGTCTTCGGGTCGAGGATCCGGTCGAAGACGAAGACCACGTCGTCGGCGGTGACGGGCTTCCCGTCGTGGAAGGTGGCCCCGGCCCGCAGCGTGAACTTCCAGGACGTACCGCTGAGATCGCCCGGCACCTGGGTCGCGAGCGCCGCGTACGGCTCCCGCGAGATCGGGTCCGTGTCCAGCAGGCCTTCGTAGATGTGGTTGTTGGCCGCCATGGCGAAGGCGGACGCGGTCTGTGTCGGATCCCAGCTGCCGTCGTTCCCGTAGCCGATGACGGCGGTGAGCGTCGCGTCCTTGCCGCCCTTCCCGCCGCCGGTGTCATTGGTGGACTGCGGCCCGGACGAGCAGGCCGCCAGCGAGGAGGAGAGGGCCCCGGCCGCGCCGAGGGCGCCGGAGTACTTCAGGAAACGTCGGCGGTGCAGCGCCGAGTGGTCGGTCACGTCGCGCACGGTTCCTCCAGAGAGAGGCGGGAGATACGACGTCCTACGTCATGGTGGGCAGCGTGACCATAAGAGGGCCCGTGAGGGCGGTCAAGGGATCGCACACGAATGGCGTATCTTCCAGAGGTGCGACCAATGAAGCCCTGAAACACGGGTAGTTGGTGCTGAATCCGCCCGGAGGTGGGACGTCGGATGTCCAGTGAGCGTACGATGCGGCGCATGTCTGAGGAGACCGGGAACCGGCGCGGGTCCGAGCGCAGGTCCGAGCGCCGGGTGAGCAGCCAGATCCAGCGCGAGGTCATGCAGCTGATCCTCGACCGCAGACTCCAGGCGGGCGCCCCGCTGCCCACCGAGACCGAGCTGATGCAGGACCTCGGCGTCAGCCGAAACTCCGTCCGCGAGGCCCTCAAGGCCCTGCAGGCCCTCGACATAGTCGACATCCGGCACGGTTACGGCACCTACGTCGGCGAGGCCTCGCTGACCCCCTTCGTCGACGGCCTCACCTTCCGCACGCTCGCCCAGCCCGACGACAAGAACGAGACCGGGGCGCTCGCGGAGATCCTCCAGGTACGGGAGGTGCTGGAGGAGGGGCTGATACGCCGGGTGGCGGCTGTGCTCACCGAGCCGGAGCTCGACCGCCTCGAAGCGGTCGTGGCCGAGATGGAGGAGACGGGCCGCTCAGGCCGCCCCTTCCCCGAACTCGACCGCGAATTCCACGAGTTGCTGTACGCCTCACTCGGCAACGCACTCGTGCCGCAGCTCCTGGGCGCCTTCTGGACCGTCTTCAGCCGGGTCGCCGGCATACGCGGCTGGACCGACGACCCGGCGCCCGAACTGACCGTCCGCCGCCACCGCGACATCGTCACCGCCCTGCGCGCCCGAGACGTGGAGGCCGCCCAACGCGCGATGGCCGACCACTTCCGCGGCATCGAGGCGAGGGCGGCCCAGGAGTCCAGGGGAGTGGGCTGAACCCGCCCACCCCTGCCACAGGCCCTAGGCCCTGTCGTCAAATTCCCGTCTGCCCTGCGACGCCATGCACGCCCTCTCGCCGCACCGGGCACAGACCCAAGTACGTCCAGTACGAGGG
>NZ_JBHVST010000012.1:0-104871 GCF_042885015.1 Streptomyces sp. NPDC058086
TCCTCCACACCTACAACCACCACCGCTGCCACACCGCGCTCGGCGGCCAACCACCCATCAGCCGCGTGAACAACGCTGCGGGTCAATACACCTAGACGCCCTTCTCACCCTCCTGACCAGCAGGGACGGTGCCTCTGCCAGGACGCCGCTGTCGAGGTCACACCGATCCTGACCACCGTCAAACGCACTGGCCTGATGTCCGTGCTGCTCATGGCCAAGTGGCGCCACGAACTCGGTTCAGGTTGGACACGGTGGGCGGTGGCGGACGGCGCGGCCGAAGTACGTCTGGCCCGGCGCCACGTCAGCCAAAGGCATTCCGGATACCGCATGTGGTGAGGAGGTCGCGGAACGGCTCACGGCCTGTCCGGCTCCCGGAGCGGGAACCAACGGCGCGCTCGAGCAGTGCGCCCGGAGCGGGGTGGCGCAGACCGCTGTGACCGGTGTGCAGCGGATGCCACGAGTCATGGTGGGGGGCAGTATTTACGTGTGGGTGCCTTGGACGTGTTACATGCGGGTGCCTTGGACGTGCTGCTGCCGAGTGGCACGACCTACGGACGGTGCGACACGATGCTTTCTGACACTCTGGTCCAGCCGAGGGGCGACGCGTTCGCCATCGTGGACGGACACGGCGTGGTGGTCAGCTGGAGCCCCGGAGCAGAGCGGCTGCTCGGCCACACCGCAGCGCAGGCACGGGGGCTGCCCGGGGCGAGCCTGTTGCTCTCGCAGGCTGACGCGGCCCGGATCGCGGACCTCCGTCCTGCCGAAGGGTCCGCCCTTCTCGGCGCCTCAGCGCTGCGGCACCGAGACGGCCACGCGGTAGGGGTGGTGATGTGGGCACACCCCTGTGCACGTGACGAGGCGGAGCAATGGCTCGTCCAGGCCGAAAGCGCGGAAGCGGTTCGTCGGCACGAGCTGCGGCAGGCGCTCCTGAGAGGGCTGTTCACCGAGTCGCCGTTCATCATCGATGTCTTCGATTCACGTCTGCGGTTCCTGGCCCAGAACCACTCACGGAGCCGCGCCCCGGGATTTGCCGAGAGCGTCATCGGCCGCACCATGAGGGAGGCGGCTCCGGCCGGGCTGTTGGACATGAGCGCGCTGGAGGAACGTCAGCGGCAGGTCTTCGCCAGCGGCAAGGCACTGATCGGCACCGAGGTGCACGGGCGTGATCCCCGGGAGCCGGACCGGGACGCGGTGTGGTCGGAGAGCATCCTGCCGTTGCGCAGTAGTTCCGGAGAGGTGGTCGCGCTGGCGCACATGGTGTTCGACGTGACCGAGGAGGCCCGGGCACGGGAGCGGCTGGACCTGGTGAACGCGGCCAGTGCCCGGATCGGCAGCAGGCTGGATGTCCTGCATACCGCGAGGGAGCTCACGGATGTGGCCGTGCCGTGGTTCGCCGACTACGCCTACGTCAATCTGCTGGACCCGGTCTTCGGCGGCGAAGAGCCGGTGAGCGGCCCTGTCTCGGAAACGGTGTCACTGCGGCGGGCCGCGGAGGCCATGCTGCCCGGGGAGCCGGTCACCATGGTGGTCGGTACGGGTGAGATCGATCCGTTCTCCACAGTGCCCGGTTCTCCCACCGCCCGGGCGCTCGCCCTCGGCAAGCCACTGCTGCTTACGGGGCACGAACTCAGCGCCGAACTCTCGACATCGGATCTGCGCCGGGCCGCGGAGATCCGGGAGCGCGGGGTTCACTCGTGGCTTGTGGTGCCGATGCACGCGCGGGGTGCCGTCTTGGGTGTGGTGGTGTTCGCGCGCTTTGCCCGGGCACACCCCTTCGAGGCCGACGACGTCCTGCTTGCCGAGGAGTTCGTGACGCGTGCGGGGGTCTGCATCGACAACGCGAGCCGCTACACCCGCGAACGGACCACGGCCACGGCGCTCCAGCGCAGCCTGCTGCCGCAACGGCTGCCGGTCCTCGGCGGTGTGGAGACCGAGTCGCGCTACCTGCCGGCGACCGGGCAGGTGGTGCTGGGCGGTGCCTGGTTCGATGTGATTCCTCTGTCGGGGTCGCGGGTCGCGCTGGTGGTCGGTGACGCCGGAGGGCGTGGGCTGCACGCCGCGGTGACCATGGCCCGGCTGCGGACGGCGGTGCGCACCTTGGCAGAGCTGGACTTCTCCCCCGAGGAGTTGCTCACCCATCTGGACGGCCAGGTCACGCGACTCCGGGGCGAGCAGCCCGAGGGGCCGGGTGCCACGCCCTCGCCGACCTGTCTGTGCGCGATCTTCGACCCGATCTCACAGTCCTGCGCCCTGGCGACCGCGGGCCACCCACTGCCGGCGCTGCTGGCCGCCGACGGAGCGGCCAAGGCCATCGAGATCCCGGTGGGCGCGCCGCTGGGCACAGGCGGGATCCCTTTCGAATGCGGAGAGCTGACACTCACCGACGGGGACACTCTCGTGCTCTACACCGCGGGTCTGTGCAAGCCCTGGGGCGACAGCGAAGACGTCCGGGCACGGCTTTGCACGGCACTGTCACCGCAACGCCCAGAGCCGGCCCCGCAGATCTCCGGCTGGTCCGAGCTGAGTGGGCTCTGCGACGACGTACTGCACAGGCTCCTCCCGGACCGCCTCCAGGACGACGTGGCGCTGCTTCTGGCTCGGATACGTGCCCTGGCGCCTGAGTGCTACGCCGCCCGGGAGTTGGCGGCCGCGCCCGAATCCGTCGGGCAAGCACGCGCTTGGGTGGCGCAGAGGCTGGCCGCATGGGGTTTGGAGGAGTTGGCTTTCACCACCGAGCTGCTGGTCAGCGAGCTGGTCACCAACGCGATCCGCTACGGCACGCCCCCCGTCGAGCTGCGGCTGATCCGCGACCGCAGCCTGATCTGCGAAGTCTCCGACGGCAGCAGCACGTCCCCGCATGTACGGCGCGCCCTGGACACCGACGAGGGAGGACGCGGACTGTTCATGGTCACGCAGCTCGCCAAGCTGTGGGGGACCCGCTACCACACACGGGGCAAGACGATCTGGGCGGAGCAGCCGCTTGCGCTCAGCACGGACACCGATGACGCGTCATCCACGACTCCCACACACCGCTCCCGGTGAAGGCGGCACTGGTACGCACGGCGTCGGCCGCGGCGGGGGATGAACACAGAGAAGGCGGCAGCGTCGACCGCGTAGTCCACGTCGGCGTCCTCGAACACGATGACGGAGTTCTTGCCGCCGAGTTCAAGCACGGCCGGCTTGAGATGCCGGGCGGCGTTGGTGACGACGTCGAGCATGCCGGGCGGTAGCCACGCGTCCACCAGCGCCTCGGCTATGAACAGGCCGTAGGCGAGCGGAGCATCCTCGGCGGACTTCTTCATCATCACGGTGTTGCCTGCCGACGACGGAGCCGTGATCGAGCGAGTGCCCAGCATCATGAGGTGCCGCGCCTCTTCGGGTGATTGCAGCAGGGCCCGGTAGGGTCTGCCCCGGATCTCGTCGGCCGCATACCCGAGGAGACGCTGCGCTCCAGTGCTCCAGGCCGCTACGGCACCACGGCCATCGAGGGTGGCGAAGGCGTCGGCCGTCGGCCAGGGGTCCCACCCGACACGTCGGGGAGGACCGTGTCGGGCACACGCCAAGGCGCGTGTACACACCACCCGGCGCCGGCGGTCGAGAGGGCTCGGCGCGGCTATCCCGATTGCCGCCGTTGTCCGGCGTCCGGACCGGCGGGTGCGAAGAGGACAGGGGTGCCCGCTGCGCTGTCATCCTGAGCGAGGGCGGAGTGCGGGGCGATCGTGGGGCGGATGCGGCCGATGGAGTTCGAGCTGTCGAGGTGCCACTGCCGGGAGCGGGCACCGGGACGGCAGTGCGCGCCCACCATGTCGGTGCCGTTGCTCAAGGCGCTGACGCGTACGTCGAGGTGCAGGCCGGTGGCGAAATTGGCGGCAGGCGTGAAGGCGGCGCCAGCGAACGGCCGGAACCCGGCGGACGGGGAGGGAGAGGAGCGCGGACAGGGTGGGACCGTCGACGGTGTGATGAGGGGCGATCTCGCCGGGGTGGGGGAAGGCCGAGCCGAGGGGCACCAGGAGGGCTTCGTCGCCGAGGGGACGGCGACGGGCGCCGACTGTCCGGCTGGGCCATCGGACGGCAGATGGGGCGTGCCGGTGCCATGGGCCGGGTCCCCACCGGAACCGAGGGACATGAACGCGGTGCTCGTTGCGGCGAGTACGACCAGCGCGCACAGGCTGAGCAGGGCGGCAGGGCCTGCCGCTGTTCTGCGCGCATGTGCGGCAGCGGTGCGGGGACGCGGGCGGCCTTGCCCGTCGAGGGTGCGGGCCGGGGCTGGGGAGGAGACGTCGGGGACGGTCTCGACCGGCGCCGCCAGGTAGGCCCTGCCACGCCAGCCCAGCACGGCGTCCGCGATCGAGAAACGGGGGATGTCGTGCAGGTCGACGAGGTCACGCAGGACGCCGTCGCAGCGGGGGCACCGCGTGAGATGCTCGGCCAGGTGCGCGTTGCGCCGGGCGTCCTCCCTGCGGGCGGCGGCGTCCAGGATGCGGGCGAATCCGAAGCATTCGGTGGACTCGCACGCCTCCGTATGGATCCGCAGACAGGCTTCGCGGTACTCGTCGCGCGCCCGGGCCGCCAGGGTCGGCACCTGGGAGAGCCGTTGCCCGGTGTACAGCGCCACATCGGCTTCCACGTCCTGCTCGACGACCACGTGCCAGAGCAGGCCCTGAGTCCGTGGCGGTAGTGCGTCGAACCCGCGGGCCATGAAGGGCGGTGTGCCGGACGTCGGCTGGTGCGCCGGCGGTTCGGTACCGTACGTAGCGCCCAGGAACGCGACGTACCCCTCGTCGAGCCGCGCGCGGCGGTTGTCAGTGGCCCAGGTGGCGGCAGCCCGGTGGACGAAGCCGAGGAGCCGGTGACGTAAGGGGCCTTCACCCGATGCGCTGCTGTATATGTCCTGCCAGGCCAGCGCGAGAGCACGCGAGGCGAGTTGATGGGCGGCACCCTCGAACCGCGAGCAGAGGCGGGCGTAGGCGAGCAGACGAGGAAGATGGCGGCGGCGCAGCTCCTGGGTGGCGGGAAAAGCGGTGGGAGCTCCCGCACGGACGAGGTCGGCGAGCGCGATGTCGGAAAGTTCGGCGTATGCGGACTGCTGCTGGGGGTGGGACAAAGATGATCACCCAGGCGTCATTGGTCCGGAGAGCGGAAGAGCGCCTTCCCGGGAATGGGGGCGGTCGCGCCGGGGGAATGACCGGCCCCATTCAATGGGTGCGATGCGCACGGGGCACGCGCCGTGCGGGCGGTGCCTCAACGGCGGGTCGGGCGGTTCACTGCTGGGCGGTTGATCTCGTCGAGTTCACCGAAGTACGGAAGGGCTCCCTTCGCCACCTTGGCGATGGTCAGGTCGGCGCTCTCGGCGTAGAGGGCGCAGCCCACCAGCGTGGCGGCCCCGTACCGCTCGTCCTGCGGAGCTACTCCTGGTCCGCGAAGCCGGCCGCCCGGTAGCCGATCATCATCGAGGCCAGATTGGTGTGGGCGCGTGGAATGGTCGGCATGATGGAGGCGTCGGCCACCATCAGATGGTCCACACCCCTCACTCGCAGGTGTTCGTCCACGACACTTTCTCCATCGCGGCCCATCCGGCACGTTCCCACCGGGTGGTGGTAGGACAGGACCTGTTCGCGACAGGCGTGTTCGAGGTCCTTGCTGCGCCACCACGGTGCGTCGGGAAGCTTCAGCCGTCCCTGGGCGGCCAGGTCGTCGATGATGTCGCCGGCCGTGGCGACGATACTGGCCGCCCGTGCGCGGTCCCGAGGTGTCGACAGGTGGTTCAGGTGCACCTGGGCCCTGTGACGCTTCAGCGTGAGGTGGCCCCGGCTTTCGGGCGTGAGCAGCGAGGCGGCCACCGCGGCGGTTTGAGGCCCGGCGGTAGGGTCGAAGAAGGGAGCGTGATAGGCGAATATCTGGCCCTGAGGATGATGTTCGCCCGGCAACTCGTAGGTGAGCAAGGTGCCTTGTCCGCCCGGCATGGGCAGCTGGGAGGTGTCGGTGACCTCTACGTTCATCTGGAACAGGACATGGTCGGACAGGTTCGCGCCCAGCTGTGGTGCGTGAGCGACGATCGGCAGGCCTGCCTCTCGCAGACCGTCGGCCGGGCCGATGCCCGAGTGGAAGAGGATTTCCGGCGTGCCGAACGTTCCGGCCGACAGGATGACGCGGTCGGCCTCGATGGTGTGCTCTCCGTGGGAGTCGAACAGGGTCACGCCACGGGCCGTGCCGCCACTGATCAGAACCCGCTGGACCTCGTTGCCCGGCCGCAGTTCCACATTGGACCGCGTACGGATGTGGGGTAGCACGGTCAGCAGGGTGCTCATTCGCACGCTGTCGACACGGTTGGTGGGGAAGGGGCCGAAGCCCAGGGCTCCGGGAGCGTTGTGGTCGGCCACCGGGCGATAGCCGTGGCTGCGGTAGGCGTCCTGGAACGCGAGGTCGAATGCGCTCTGCTCGTACCGGGTGATCGGGATGGGGCCGTCGGAGCCGTGGTAGTCCTCCTGCCCGAACTGCTGGTCGGCCTCCAGAGCACGGAAGGCGGGCAGGCAGGCGTCGAAGGACCACAGCGTCGAGTCCCAGGCGTCGAAGCACCACGGATGACCGCGGACCGCGGCTGCCGCGTTGACCGCTGAGCTTCCGCCGAAGACCTTGCCCCGGGGCAGGAAGTTTCCCGTGTCCTGGTCGGTGTACTGCCAGTAGTAATGGGGCGGCAGGAGGATGTCCGTCTGCAACTCCGGGGGTATGTCCGGGCCGGGGTCGATGCCCGCGTCCACGAGCACGACCTCGTGACTCGGGTCTGCGCTGAGCCTCCAGGCACAGATGAGGCCGGCGGACCCGGCCCCCACGATGACTGTTCGCACAGAAAATCCTTTCTACGGCAACGTTGTCCAGCTGTTGGGGCAGGGGTACGGCAACGACGGCTTCGGATGCGGCGGCATTGGCCGTGACGGTGGTTCCGGCCTGGCAGCGGCTTGTGGCAGCCGCCGACTCGGCGCTGTCAGGTGTGGATCACAGCGGGAAGGAGACAGAAGCAGGTCACAGGGGATATTCGGGTCGGCCTTCGACGCCCGCGGTGACCCACCGTGTATCGGTGAAACAGTCGATGGCTCCCCGGTCCGTGAAGCGGCCGAGCCCGGAGTCGGAGATGCTCCCGAACGGGGCAGTGAGCTCGGCGGGGACGCTGCGGTTGTTCACATGAACGGCGCTTGCGGGGAGCCTTCGTGCGATGCTCAGGCCGCCCGCCCAGTCAGCGGTGATGATGCCCGCCGTCAGCCCGTGCGGTGGGGTGGCGGCAAGAGCGACAGCTTCCTGCGCGCTGTCGACCGTGTGGACCGCCACGACGGGACCGGAGACTTCCTGGGTCCAGATGTCCATGCTCGGGGTGACACCAGTGAGTACGACTGGCGCAAGTGAAGTGTCGTCCGCGTGGATCGCCCCGGTGCCGGTGACCGCAGTGGCGCCCTTTGCGAGGGCATCGGCGACCAATGCCGACACGCGATGTGCGGCGCGGGAGTCGATCACGGTGCCGGTGGCCGCGGCGGGCCAGGTGGGGCCGCCGTGAGGCAGGGCCGCGACCCTGCTGGCGAACCGAGACAGGAAGTCATCGGCGAGAGTGCGGTCGATGATGATGCGCTCAGTGCTCCAACAGCCCTGGCCGGCGTTGAGGAACGAGCTCACGAGGGCAGCATCCACCGCGTAGTCGACGTTGGCGTCGCCCAGGATGAGCAGGGAGTTCTTTCCGCCGAGCTCGAGCACAGCCGGCTTGAGCTGCCGGGCCGTCTCTACGGCGACCTTGCGTCCTTCAGCGGTCGAGCCCGTGAAGTTGACAGCGCGTACCCGTGGGTCGGCGATGAGAGCGGAAACCACGTCGGCGTCGCCGTCGCGGTCATGGGTGACGACACCGAGAACACCGTCGGGAAGGCCTGCATCGGCGAGCACTTGGCGTAACAGCACACCGCCGGACAGGGTCGCGTCTTGACTGGGCTTGAGAACGACTGTGTTACCCAGGGCCACTGGCAGCGCAACGGCGCGGGCCCCCAGGAGGAGCGGGGCATATGGGGGAGTGATGGCTGCGATCACTCCCAGGGGCACTCGCACCTGCATGGAGCAGGCCCCAAACGTGCGCGTGGGTAGGACCAGGCCGCTCGGCTGCGTGACCGCGGCCGATGCGTCGATGAGGATCTGAGCCGCCAGCTTGGCATTGAACGTGGACCACTGCCCCGATGCCCGCACTTCCGCGGCCATCGTCCCGACGATCTGCCCGGTGCGCATGATCAGTAGCTGTGCTGCCTGCAGAAGGATTGCACTGCGTTCAGCGGGAGGCATGGCCGACCACGACTCAAAGGCCTCGTGAGCGGCGGTCACCGCACGTGCCGCCGTGTGGAGAGCGGCCGGAGGGCCCTCGCCCGCGAGGTGCGCGACGGTGTGCAGGGGATGACCGTGGTTGGCCGAGGCCTGCTGGGCGCCGGTGATCCGGCTTCGCAAGCTGGACATGTGTTTCTCCTGTGCAGTGGACTTGCGACCGCTTGTCGGCGGGACGGCGACGTGGCGACCGACCTGTACATGCGGCTTGGACGCAGCGCTCTTTCCTGCGCCCACAGGGCACGCTCACTGCGGCGCAAGCAGCGCGACTGCCCTCCAGCCAAGCCCATGGGACACGGGGTGAGCCATGACGCCGGTGAGCGTCAACTATCAGAAAATACAAGGTGTTTGAGCTGACCTGCGCGGCTGGTGCCCGCGACGGAGACGCTACTGTGCTCGTGTGATCACAACGGCGTTGCAGTCAATCGGCGGCCATCCACTCGCCGATTTCGTCGCGGAGGTACGGTCGGATCCGAATCGTGTCGGCACCTGTGTGCACTTGGTCAGTGAAGCGCAACGAACGTGCGGGCCGGTGGGCGTCGACCTGAGCGTGGCCGTCGACCGCCTGGTTTTGACATGGAATGTTCGCGACGAGGGACTGTATCGGCCGTTCGGCGACGAGGATGCCGGACTGTCGTACAGCGTCGGCTGATGTCCTGGTGCTCCGTCGGTACCACATGCGGTGCGCTGCGGCAGCGTGCGGCGCAAGGGGAACTGCCGGCAGTGACTTCAGTGGTCGCAGGGTGGGGCGGTCAGGCGGTGACGGGTCGCTTCTTGTCTGCCGCCAACGTGGCAGTCGCTGTGTAGAAGACGGACTTGCCCTGCTTGCTGCGTCGGACCTGGCCCCGGGCAACCATGGCTTCGAGCGTGCTACGTACCACGGTGATCTTGAAACCGCGGTCCTGGTGTGCCTCTGTCAGCGCATCGGTGACGGCGAGGGCAGAACGTGGCGCGCCCTCCTGGCTGAGGTAACCGACCGCGAGATCACGGAGGGTGGGGGTGTTCCGGCCTGACTTGTCGGCGCTCGCGGAGGGTGCAGCGGGCGCTGTCTTCTGAGGCACCGCTGACTGTGTGACATGGTCTGGCCTTGGCTGGCCGGCCTGCGGTGCGGGCCTGCCCTGACGCGGCACGGAGGCGTTGGAGTCGGCCGACGACGGGGTTTCGTCAGCTGTCACCGTCTGACCGAGCGCCTGCTGCATGTTGACCAGGAGAACCTGGTTGTGGCGCAGCGTCTCCAGCCTCGCCTGTAGAGCGGCCATCTCGCTGCTGAGGCGCTCCTGTTCCCGAGCGTTGCGCTCCAGGTCTTCGGCCAGCCTGGCTGCGTAGAGCGGCTTGAGGTTGGCGATGTCGTCCTGGTTCTCGGCCACAGCGGCCCTCTTTCTCCCTGGATTGACGTGCCGATACGTTACTGGATAGTACTCACAACAATTGTGAATACCTCACGCGTGTACCCAATCTTCAGGAGTGGGTACGTGCGGACGTCCATCAGGGCGTGACGCCCCGCGCGCAGGGGAGCTGCGGGCACCGCAGACTGCGGACGCCGGTCTTCCCGTACGCGTTCGGTCAGGGAGCGAGGCGGCTCGTCTCGGCCGCCGACTCAGGGGATGGGCAAGGCGCTGAAGCGTGTCATGGTGTGCAGGTCGTTCTCGATGGCCCGGGCCGAGTCCCTCAGCGCAGGCAGGAGCTGGTCACTGGTCTCCTGCAGCGGAGTGCCGCCGGAGTGCTGGGCGACATTGAGCGCAGCGATCACGTTGCCGTCGGCATCCTTGATCGGCACGGCCACCGAACGCAGCCCCTCCTCCAACTCCTGGTCGATGGCCGCATAACCCTGCTGTGAAGCCGCGGTGATGAGGGTGCGCAGGCGTGCGGGGGAGGTGACGGTGTGCCGGGTGAAGGCGCGTGGCTGTGAGGCGGCGATGATCGTGTCCCGTTCGGCAGCGGGAAGGCCGGACAGCAGGACACGGCCCATGGCTGTGGTGTAGGCGGGGAACCGGGTACCGAGGGCGATATGGACCGTCATGATCCGCACGGTCGGTACGCGCGCCACGTACAGAATGCTGGTGTCGTCGAGAACGGTGACGGAAGCCGACTCCTGGACGCGGTCGACCAGGGCGTGCAGGTGCGGGGTCAGCAGGTCACTGAACGACAGGGCGGCAATCCGCGAGTGGCCGAGCTCGAGGACACGCGGGAGGAGACGGAAGAGACCATCGCTGTGCTCGGCGTAGCCCTGCTGCTCCAAGGCGACCAGGCAGCGCCTGACGGTCGTGCGCGGCAGGCCCGTGATCTGTGCGATGGCGGACACGGGAAGGCCGTCACCGCTTGCGGCTTCGAAGGCCTCCAGGACCGCAAGGCCGCGCGCGAGTGACTGCAGAAAGCCGGAACCCAGTTCGCTTTTGGCTTCGCCGACGGTATGGGCCGGCCACGGCACCATGTGCTCCCGCCCCGCCCGTGACTGCGTCGCGTGCTGGCGGAACAAGCGGGCAAGGACCGCGCTTTCGTGGTGGAGGCGAGGCAATGCGATGTCGGCCAACTCCTGTGCCGAGTGCCTGCTGACGTGGCTCACCATGCTCAGCGCGTATCGGGTGGGGCCCTCGCAGGCGACGGGCACCGCAACGGCCACCAGCCCTGGCTCGACCAGTTGGTCGTCCACGGCCCATCCGCGAGTGCGGCCCTGCTCGGCCCGCTGGGCGAAGTCCTCTTCCGTCACCGGCCGGGGCCGCAGCCGGGGAAAGGTCAGGCCATGGGGATCCGAGGCGGCCCTGCGACGCCAGGCTGCCCACTGCCGGTCGTCCCAGTCGGCCGCGAACACCGCTCCGGCGGCACTGCGTTCCGCCGGAAGCAGGTCGCCGACCTGGAAGGCCACGGACATCGCGCGACGCCGGGGTGACTGGGCGATGAAGCGCACCGCGTCACCGTCGAGTGCTGCCAGGGAGACCGACTCGTCAAGCTCGTCTGCCAGTGTGGCCACCTGCTGAGTGATCTCCCGGGCAGGGGCGCTGGCTGCCAGGTAGGCATTGCCCAGCTTCATGAGTTGGGGTGTCAGGCGCAGTTCCACACCCTGCTGCCGGACATAACCGAGGTGGGTCAGGGTGGTGACGATGCGGTCGATGGTGGAGCGCGCCAACCCTGTGACGTGCACCAGGTCGCTGGCCCGCATCTGCTGCGATTGACCAGGTGCGGTCAGACTGCGCAGCACGGCGAGACCACGTTCCAGGGGACGTACGGAATCCTCGGGCATGGCCTTCACCTCACGCGTCGGTCAACCAGTTCAGCCGAACCCGTTGAAAGGGCAGGGCACGGTCGAACACTCACAGCCGACCAATTATGAACCATAGTTCACTAGACGGACAAGCCTGGGGCGTCCCGGAGTCGGAAACCCGCTGTCGGATCGACCGCTCGCCTCGCCTCGCCTCGCCCCGCACTCCCGTGCAGCGTGAGCGTCATGCCCGTCCCCTCGCGGCCGTCTGCACGATCGTCTTCATCACGGGCATCCGGCTCTTCAGCGCCCAGGTGATGGTGTACGCCGCCACTGCAAGGACGTACGCCCCCAGTGAGCGCGCCACGGGCCTCGGATGGGTGACCGGAGTCGGCCGCACCGGAGCAGTGGTGGGACCGACGCTCGGAGGCGCCGTGGTGGCCGGCGGCGAGACCGGTCTCGGTTTCACCACCTTCGCTGGGACTGCCGTACGGGGTGCCCTGGCCAGCTGCCTGGTGTCCCTGGTCGGCAGGGCGAGCGGCGTCGCACCTGCCGCTTCGGCGCTGGCCGCCGCCTATTCCTAGCCCTGGCCGGGATCGCTGGACGACCCACCCAAGGTCGCGCTGTCCGGGCCGCCGGACGGCGCGGCCGCATCGGACAGCTCCGCTTCCGTGTGCTCAGGCCGTCTGGCAGAGCAGCTCGAACGCGGCCCTGATCTGAGGCAGGTGCTCGCGTCCCCGGCGCGTGGCCAGGTATATCGAGTTGCCCACGGGAGTGACCGGTGTGTGCAGGACACTCAGTCTGCCGACGTCCAGGGCCTCCTGTGCGAGATAGCGGGGCACGACGCTCAGGCCGATTCCCGCCGCGACGGCAGCCACCACGGTCCGAAGGTCGGCGACCGTCAGAGCCGGTGCCGGTGGCTGTATGCCCCAGCAGGTGCGGAAATAGCGCCGGGCCATCGGCATGGCCGGGGAGTAGCCGATGAAGCGACGAGTGTCGTTCTCCGGCGCGTATGGGGCTTCTCCGGCCCGGCCCACCAGTACGAACTCCTCCTCGCATAGGTGTCTGAGGTGAAGCTGTTTGGTGGGAGCCTGCTCGATCTTCGTCACTACGATGAGGTCCAGCTCGTCGTGCAGGAGCGTCTGGGCGAGTTCCGGAGACAGACCGATGCGGCAGTGCACGTCGACACCGCGTGCCAGTAGAGGGGTCAGCTTGGGCAGGACATGGACCGCGAGTAGATCGCTCGGCGCTCCGAGCAGTACAGGGGCAGTGGCACTGGGGGGAGCCAGCGCGTCGATCGCGCCTTCCAGGGCATCCAGGTGAGTGGCGATCTGAGCCGCGAGGAGGGCTCCTGCCTGGGTCGGGGCGACCCCTCGCCCCAGGCGGTCGAAAAGACTCCGTCCCGTGATGCCCTCCAGCGCCTTCAAGTGGCGCGAGACGGCGGGTTGAGACAGGCCGAGTAGGCCTGCGGCTTTGGCAACGCCCCCACATCGGTAGACGCACAGGAATGTGCGGAGCATGCCGAGATCTGCTCCATGCTTCATGGCCGGAACCCTTCGGGGAGAACCAACGTTCTCCCACGGTAGCGCATCGCCGGCGTGCCCATGGCCGGGCTCGGGGGATGAGCAATCGTTGACCTACGCCGACGGGCCACCTGGAGCGCCCGCGTTCACCCTTGATCCTGCCGGGGGAGAGGAAGTAGCGCCCCTCCCGCTCCGCGGTCGGCAAGTCGGACTGGTGGCAGTCAACTTTTCACATCACTCGGTCAGTTGCCAAGAGGAGAAGGGCGGCGAGAGATGTGACACGCATCCCTCGATACGGGCGCCACAATGGGCGCAGAGTCCCAGGAGTCGCCGACGTGCGCGTGGCTGGAGCGCGGGAGATTGACTGGACCGAGTGGTCGGCACCAGGAGAAGGCTCCCGGAACGGCCGCGGTCCCGGCCCCCAGAGGCATTCCCTGTAGACCGGCGCCAAGTCAGCTGGGTCGTCAAGGGTGTTCATCGTCTCGGTGATCGCTTGACGCAGTTCGGCGTGGGAATGCAGCGACGTGTGGTCAAGGCCGGTTTGCGGGTTGACACAGCTACTGAGTGACTACAAACTGCGGTCCGCGGATTGAAGTGAAGTTCACCAGGCGGACGGCTAGTCGTCGTCGATACATGCGCCGGCCGCCCACTGAGTGAATCTCCTGAGCCGCGCAGATCAGGTTCACCTATTCCAAGGGAGTCACCATGTCCTACACAGCGGAGCATCCTTCCTGGTGGCGGCGCTGGGCTACCCACCACAGAGTCGCGGCGGCTGTGCTCGCGGGTTCGGTGGCAACCCATCTCGCAACCGTCTTCGGCTTCTGGCTCGGCGGGTTGGGGATGATGAGACTCGACTGGAACACCTCACAAGGCTGGGTCTTCATCCCCTTCGGTACCCCTCTGGAGAAGTTCCTTGTCGGAGGGCTGTCGCACTACGTCGATGGCATTGTGTTCGCCGTGATCTTCGCTTGTGCGCTGCACCCCGCGCTACCTTGGCACAGCACCGTGCGCGGCAACCTGGCCAAGGGGCTGTTGTTCGGCACTCTTCTGGCGTGCGTCAGCATCAGCTTCATGACACCGTTCGTCTTCGCGCCCGCTCGCGGCCTGCACCCAGGCTTTCTCAGCCTGGGCTTCGGTCGGAAATACGTAGCGGGTGTGTTCCTCTGGCACTGGGTCTACGGCCTGCACTTGGGACTCATCTACAGTCCGCTCGGCAGGCACGGCAGTCCGGGTGAAGCAGCACCCGTCGAGAGTGACCGAGGCGCCGTGGCAGCCTGACCACGGCGGTTCAGTGAGTTGCGAGCCCTGGATGCGATGCGGTAGCGCGGCCACCCCAGGGTGGCCGCGTAGTCGGCAGTGACAGACAACTCCGCATCCTGACCAAGAGGTTGAGGCCATCGAACTTGGCTGCCGGTGAACGCCTCGACACCAACAACGCCCGTGTCTGCGCCGTCCCGGTGGCCACCCGTGTCAACCCGTTCCAGCTGAGCAGGACACCGGTGTCCTACTGTTTGCCCCATCACAACTGCGTGCCGACTCGGACCACGTCCGCGCCTGGTTTGCCGCGGGTCAGCAGATCGTAGTCGACTGATGGTGGGCGAGGCGCGGCCATCGCGTGGCATCGGGAACGGCTCCGACAAGTAGCGTGCGATTGGCTGCCGTGCACTCGGCTGAGGTGAGTTCCGAGCATGTGAGGGCGCGACCCAACTGTTCGGGTGCAACCACGTTGACCAGCCGAGCCTTGCCCCTGTGGCTCACGTCACTCAACGTCTTGCGAACTATTCCCACCTGCCATGCCACTCACCTTCAGAAAGCGGCGCCCGGGTTGAGTCCCCGGGGTCAACCACTGGAAGGATGGCACCTTGGGATGGGCAACGGCTTCCAATCGCCGGCGCGGTCAGAGAACACGCTCCGCAGGTTCACCGTTCATCGTTCTGGCAGCTGCCTGCACAGTGTTCTTCGCCGGCTGCGGCAGCGGGACTGACTCAGTGGTCAACCCCGCCCCGAACGTGACCAGGGCGGAGGCCCAACAGGGCACCACACAGGCCCAACAGAGCACCGGGCAGCCCCCGCAGCCCCCAAGCACTCGACGGCGATCCGCATCGACCGGATCAGCTTGCAGATGTCGCTCACCCAGAAGGTGGGCCTGTTGTTCGCGGCAGGGGTACGTGCCGGGTCCGGCAGCGAGAAGAGCACGGCAAGGAGCCTGGCCGGCCTGTGCAACTACCACGTCGGCTCGGTGATCCACACCGAACAGGCATCAGCCTTGACCTGGCCCCCGCAGCGAGCGCGGCCGGGCGGAGATGCGCAGGATTGGCCGGATGCCGGATGTCGGGTGCCGCTCTGGAGCAGCCGGTTCGGGGCGCCGGCCTTCCGGCATCGCGACCGCTACCGTCCGGGGTCCGCCACGGCATAACCGCGGTCGCGCACCCAGCGGGCGGCCAGGTCGGCGAAGGCACGGGCCGCGGCGCCGTGGTAGCCGGTCTCCCGGCGGAGCAGGGTGGCGGTACGTGAGGGCAGTGCGGGTTCCAGCCGGATGGGGTGCAGGTGGGGTTCCTCCTGGGTGAGGGCGTCCGGCAGCACGGTGGCGAGCCCACCCCTTTGGACCATCTGCACGAGCGCGTTGACCGAGTTGGCCTCGACGGTGACGAGCGGCCGGACCCTGTGGCGAACCAGGTAGTCGTCGATGTGGCGACGCGTGGCGAAGTCACTGGTGAGCAGGGCGAGTTGGTGGTGGCGAAGTTCGCCGACCGGTAGCGGCTCCCGGCGTTCCGCACAGGGGTGAGCGGTCCCCACGGCAAGGCCGAGGCCTTCGGAGAACAGGGCCGTGCCGCCGATCGCGGGTAGGTGTGATCCGCTGAACGCGATGCCGATGTCCACCTTGTCGTCCAGGATTTCGGCTTCCATGCGGTCCTGAGTCATCTCACGGACATCGAGAGTGATCCCAGGGTGCTCAGTGAGGAAATCCGCGACAAGCGGTCCGATCAGGTATGAGGTGAAGGTCGGAGTCATGGCCAGTCGTAGATGGCCGCTGGAGAGGTCCTGGACGTCCAGCACCGCACGTTCACCGGCGGCTAGGTCCTGCAGCGCACGGCGGGCGTACCGGGCGTAGGCCTCACCGGCGTCCGTCAGTCGTACGGTGCGACCGGAGCGGTCCAGGAGCTGGACGCGCAAGGTCCGCTCCAATTGCCTGACCTGCTGCGACAGCGTGGGCTGCGAGACGTGCAGGGCCTCTGCCGCGCGGGTGAACCCGGCGTGCTCGGCCACGGCCAGCAGATACCGAAGGTGACGCAGCTCGAGGGCCATGAACCCAACTATAGACATGACCACTGGCAGCGATGCCTACTGCGTCTTGGACGTTATAGGCAGAGGTCATTCATGGTGGAGTGCATCGGCCGACGGGGCCGACATCCCTCCTGGAAGAGGAGAGTGACCCTTGAAAGACCTGGCCCGGGGATTCCGGCGGTTCCGACGAGATGTGTTCCCCGCACAGGCGGCGCTCTTCGCGCGTCTGGCAACCACCCACCAGCCGGACGTCTTGTTCGTCGGCTGCGCGGACAGCAGAGTGATCCCGGAACTGATCACGCAGCGTGGCCCCGGCGACATGTTCGTCATCCGGACGGCAGGCAACCTCGTGCCGTCCTACGACTCCTACGACTCATGCGCCGACGGAGTCACAGCCAGCATCGAGTACGCCGTCGGCGTGCTCGGTGTCACGGACGTAATCGTCTGCGGGCACTCCGACTGCGGTGCGATGACAGCGTTGGCCTGTGAAAACGGCCTCGACGGGCTGCCGGCCATGGCCACCTGGCTGCGCCACGCAGAAGCGCCGAAAGCGCGCCTCCATGCCACGCGCGGCTGCACCTCCACGGACAGAGTCAACGCTCTGGTACGCGACAACGTGATGCGCCAGCTGGCGAACCTTCAGACCCATCCGGCTGTGGCTCAGGCCCTCGCACAGAACACGATGACCCTGCACGGATGGGTCTACGACATCGCATCCGGTTGCATCGACGAACTCGATGCAGGCACGGGGCGGTTCGCCGCTCTGGCGGGGTGACCACCCCGCGTCCTCACCGGCCCGTCCCTCTTCGATTCCCACCCCCGCGAAAGGTTCCCTCATGATGCACGCACAAGCCGACCAGCAGGCCCGTCAGCAGCTCGCTGTCCAAGTCGTGGAGGCCAAGCTGCACAAGAACCTCACCTGGCAGGAGCTGGCCGACGCGGCCGGAATGTCGGTGGCGTTCGTCACCGCTGCGCTGCTGGGTCAGCACGCCCTTCCCGAGGGCGCGGCCAAAGCGGTGACCGAGCGCCTGGGTCTGGGCGACGACGCCGCACTGCTGCTGCAGGCAATCCCGCTGCGCGGCAGCATTCCCGGCGGAATTCCCACGGACCCGACCATCTATCGGTTCTACGAGATCCTTCAGGTCTACGGCACGACCCTCAAGGCGCTGGTCCACGAGCAGTTCGGCGATGGCATCATCAGCGCGATCAACTTCAGGCTGGATGTGAAGAAGGTCGACGACCCCGAGGGCGGATCCAGAGCGGTGATCACTCTCGACGGCAAGTACTTGCCCACCAAGCCGTTCTGATGTGACGCCGGGCCAGTCGTGCCTCGGCCCCGTGGTCGAGCGGCGCTTCACGTGCTCCACATGAACCGAGCATGTGGCGCCACTTGGCGTTGAGCGGGGCAGAGATCTCCTCCGGCGCATCGGGGTACGCTCCGTGCCGAGAGGCCGTGCTTGGTGGACATCGCCGCGAGCAGACCGTGCGCGGCCCCGTACCGATGGCTTGGGGACAATGTCTCCTTTCCATCGCGTGGCCGTATGGTCGCGGCCGGCCCGCCGGAGGGGGCCGGCCGGGGTGATTGTGGGTTACGGGAACTTGATGGTGGCGTCGGTCGAAATGGAGACGACGACCGAGCCCGCGGTGTCGGTCGTGAAGGTGTCGACCGCTGCGATCCGGGTGCCCCAGCGTTCGACGAGTTCGGCCTGCGTGGCCTTGGCGACGCGGTCGATCCAGACCTTCTGGGCAGCCCAGGCGTTCTCCGGCTCGACCTGGGCGGCGGCCTCGGCGAAGGGGATCGCGCCCATGTTCTTCTTGGTGGTGTTCCAGAAGTCGACGAAGAAGGCTCGCGATTGCTCGACGTCGGCTCGTGTGCCGGTGCGGTACACGTGGCCGCCGACATAGGTGTCGAAGTCGAGTTCGAGGATGGCGTCGTGGGCGAGGAGGATGCCGGGCAGATAGTCGGCGTTTCCCCAGCCGCGGTAGGGCGCCCAGCCGGGCATGACGACGTCGGTCATGGCCACAAGACGCTGCTTGGGAAAGTAGGTGAGGATGTTCCCGGCCTCGTGGTTCGCTCCGGGGTAGATGACGTGGATCTCCTCACCGCCAATATGCAGCGTGTTGTACTTGCCGTGGAGGACCTTCTGGGGCATCGGCCGCGCGGGGTCATTGTGCAGGGCGAGTATGGTGGCGCAGTCGGCGTGAGCGATACGGACTGCGTCCGGGAAATCGGTCACCGACCCCACGTGGTCCAGGTGGGAGTGGCTGTAGATGAAATGGGTCACCGGTTTGTCGGTCACCGAGGCGATGGCCTCCTTGAGCTTTCCGTGGGAAGCGGGCGGCGCGTCGACGATCACGACACCGTCCCGGGTCACCACGAATACAGACTGCACAAATCCCGAGATGACGACATAGCCGTTCTTTCCGGCACGCTGCAACCGGTAGCCCTTTCCATTTTCGGGCAACGGCTTCACACCCGTCGGCAGTGGCAGGAAGGTCGGGGCCTTGTCGGCAGGGGCGGCGCCTGTCCCGGGACTACTCGGGGGCTGGTTCGCCTGGGTGACGTTTTCACCATGGGCGCTGCCCATGGTGAAAGCGAGCGCACCTGCGCCGGCAACGGCGGCGGCACTGCCGCCTCGGATTATGGAACGACGGTTGATCATGCCAATCCTCTGATTCGGCCCAAAGGCAGTCGTTGGCTTTCCGAGGTCAACGTTAGGGGGTGCTTGAAGTTTCATCAAGTTTTGGCGGAGGTGTTCTTTTTGTCACCAAGTCACTTCAGAGTGACCAGGTGAGCGGCGAATGACCGTTACCGGATGCCGCAGTCCGCCCTCATTTCGATAATGCTGATTCCAATGCGTGATTCCGGTACCGGCACACCATTGAAAAGAGGTGGGTGAAATTCATCTGCGGGTCAATGTACGCTGGCCGAATGAGCGCAGCGCCTCGGCGGGAAGCCGAGATCTATGGGACGGGCACACCGACACGAGAGGCCATGGAACGGCTGGCCAGCCGGTGGACGGTGCTCATCACCTACGCCCTCGAGGACGGCCCCACCCGGTTCAACGACCTCAAGAGTCGGCTCGGGGTGAGCGGGCAGGTGCTGACCCGGACCCTCCGTGATCTCGAGCGGGACGGGCTCGTCGCCCGCCGTATCTATCCCGAGGTGCCGGTCCGTGTGGAGTACGAACTCACTCCGCTGGGCGGGACGATGTGCCCGGTCGTGCACGAGATACGGCAATGGGCCGAGCGGATCGGCCCCGCCATCGGCGAGGCGCGAGCCGCGTACGATCAGAGGCCGCCGTCCTCGTGATCCGGCCGGGTGCAGTCAGCCCCGCGGGAATCCCTCTGTAGGGCCGCTGGACCCGTCGTCTGCGTGTGCCGTCGCGATGCGCGGGTATGCGGAATCGGCTTCGTCTCCGTCCCGCAAGGACCTCTTCTCCAGTTTGCGGTCGTCGCTGGTCAGACAGCGGCCGCTGGCCAACTCGAACTCCCAGCCGTGAAGCCGGCACGTGAGGACGCCGTCGCGCACCGTGCCGAAACGCACCAGGTCTGCGTTCAGATGCGGGCAGTATCGCTGGACGATGTGGTCCTCGGCCCGGGCGTAGTCCTGGACTCCTCTGGACGCCGCGTAGTAGCCCTCGACGTATGCCATCCGCTCGACGGAGAGGGACTTGAAGAATGTGTAGACGTACTCGTTGTACGGCCCCGTGCGCGAGGCGTCGAAGCGGCAGGAGAGGAAGAGCTGGTTCACCCAGTCCTGCTCGCGGCTGCGTACCAGTTCCTCGATGAGCGGCCGGGCGGCGCGGAACCGGTAGCGGCACTCCTGGCCGGATTCCGCGACGACCTTGCGGCGCAGGAAGTCGAAGACGATCCGCTCGTCGGGGCCTTCGTCGGCGGCCGCGACTTCGAGCAGTACGCGGCCATTGACTCCCGCGCATATGTGGTCGGCTGATTCGATGAGCGGCTGTACCCACTCCTCCAACTGACCGAGGAGGTCGGAGCGGTCCTGCGGCAGGGCGGCAAGGATCCCGTCGATGACCGGCTTGACCTTTTGCCCGTAGGACTTGAGGTAGGTGCGCCGGTCCAGGATGCCGACGATCTCGTCGTGGGGTATCTGCTCCACGACGCACCCGTAGTCCGGGGTCAGTTCGACCGTGGTGCCGGTCAGAAAGAGGTGTGCGTTGTCCTGGTCCTGCCCGTGGAGAAAGTCCAGGAAGGCGAACTGGTCGGGAAAGACGTTCGTCTCGTCCCGGTCCAGGTCGTTGAGATGGAAGAGGTCCTCGTCGAGGAAGCACGGCGGTCCGGCGAACGGGAAGACGTGTGCAGCCTTGTACTGGCTGATGTACTTGAGTGCACGCGCCATGCCGTTCTGCCGTTTGCGCCGTCCGACCGTGGCTTTCATCCGGTCCGGGAAGTCGTAGACCATGGGGTACCAGATCGCGCCGGAGAACTGAAGGAAGTGCCCGTGCAAGGCGCCGAAGTCCTCGACGGGTCCGAATTCGACCGGCCGGGCGTCGTTCTGGTTGAAGATGCGTACACTGCCGTCGTCGACCAGCAGGCCCGAGTCACCGATCGGCCCGTCGGCCGGCGTTGTCAAGGCGTTGATCAGGATGCGAAGGCCGCCCTCGAGCTCGGTGACCTGGTTGTCGCGAGTGTGGACGAAATTCCTGAAACCCAAGTCCTTCATGGCGTCATGCAGGTCCGGGACGGGATAGCCGGGCAGGAGAACGGTCGTCTTCTTGGACATGTGCCGCTTGAGCCAGTCCGGATCGAAGTGGTCGCGGTGCAGGTGCGAGACATAGAGGTAGTCGGCCTTCGCGAGCAGCTCCGGATCAATTCCGGTGTTGTCAGGAAAAGGCACCCAGGAGCCGAAGTAGGCCGGAGTGAACCACGGGTCGCAGACGATGCGGCCGGCTGCGGTCTCGAGCAGCAGACCGGCGTGGCCGATTGAGGTGATGCGCACTGCCAGGAACTCCTTGTGATGGATGTGTCGACTCTCGGGTCGCGTTGGATCGGACCGGCCGGTGGTCAGCGACTGCAACGCACCGCGCCGACGGCCTGTTTGGCGGACAGGATGCGCCGGACGCTCCGGCGGACCTTCGCCCGGAATGCCGTGTCGTGCTCCATCTCGTGCAGGACCGCCTCGGTCATGGCAGGGAGCTGTGCCGTGTTCACCGTGAGCGCCAGATCACCGCCCGCCCTGAGAAATCGGAGGGCCCGCCGAGCCGGGGGGACGGACTGGACCGAGGCAGCGTTGCCGAGATCGTCCGAGACGATGACGCCCCGGAATCCGAGGTCGTGCCGCAGCATCCCGTCGACAATGACGGGTGAGAAGACGGCCTTGTGGTCGGGGTCTATGCGTGGGTAGGTCGCGAGCGAGACCATGACGAAGCCTGCACCGGCTGCGATACCTGAGCGGAAGGCGGTGACATCGTTGCCGTCGCGAGTCAGGGCATCGTCCACGACCGTCGCTGTGGTGTCAGTATTGCCGCTCACCCGCCCGAGGCCCGGGAAATGCTTGAGTGTCGTCAGTACTCCGCCTTCTGCGAAGCCCTGGACGAATGCGACTTCACTGCGGGCGACCGCATCCGGCGTATCACCGAATTGACGGCCGTACCGGCCGATGGGGCCGTTCTTGGTACCGATCTGCGTGGGTACCACGTCAGCTATGGGCGCGAGGTCCAGGTTGACGCCCGCGCGGTGCAACTCCTCCGCCCATCCCGCGGCCTGTCGCCGGAGCATGGACCCGGTCCACTGGCCCTGCACCAGACCACTTGGGATGCGGGAGAAGCCGGGACCGTTGAGGACCTGCACCGCGCCGCCTTCCTGATCGGCGGAGACCAGAAGGCCGATGCGACCGTCAGCTGCCGTCTGCATCAGGGGCTGAAGACGGCCGGTGAGCGCTCGCGTGCCGTCGACGCCTACGTGGCTGCGTCCCATGAGGATCACAGACCCGATGTCGAGACGGCGCAGGGTCTCGATCTCCGCCGGGTTGTTTGCGGGGACGTGCACCGCTCCCGTGAACAACTGGCCGACCTGCTGGCGGTCCGACATCACGGAGAGGAGGTGGTCGACGCACGAGGCCGTGTGGACAGGTGCAGGTGTCTTCGGCGTGGGTTGGCCGGGCGCAGCCTGTGGACTGGCGAACCGGTCGGTGGGGGAGCGCACGCCTCGCGGCGCGAGGGGGCCTTCTGCATCTGACGCGGTTCGGTCACTGCAGGCTGCCAGGGCCAGCGCTGCGATCGGTAGAACCGCGAAGAGCCGGAGAGCGCCTGCAGCGCCGCCGGTTCTGAGCAAGTGTGAAGTCAACGTGTTCCTTGCCTCGGTCCAGAGCCTGGGCGGCGGTCCGGAACGGCGCAATGCGCGGTTCTGTCCGTCGCAGCCGATGGGTCCCTGGCTGATTCGTGCGTATAGGTGGGAGGGCGTCTGCGTGCGGCCGACGAACTGCGTCGTCCGGGCCGCGGATGCCGGGAATCCGTACGTGGGTCACGACACCGTGGCCGTTGCCCTTCCTTGTTTGGTGAGTTGCGCAGGCCGCCCCGAAAGTTCTGTGGCCTCGGTCACGTTCGCGAGGCCACCGGCCGATCTTTCGAGATGTCGAAGTCACGAACGACATCAGCACGACGACCGCACCTGGCCGTGTGCCCCTGCGTGCCCCCACCGATGTCAACCTCGCCTCGCCGCGACGAGCCCCGATCCGCTGCGCGCGATGCTCATGACGTTCACTGATGTGCGCTCATGTCCGCCGATGCCGACGTCTCCACCCGCCGGGTCGACAAGCCCGCCGAGTCCTTATACCGAGGGAGAGCTGGGCCGTTCTGTCGCCTCTGGATGATGCGGAGGTGTTCTATGGCTTCGGCCATGGGCGTGCTGGAGGCACGGGAGGTAGAGGCCCGCGTGCATGTCGAGGCCCTTTGTGCGGAGGCGGACCGGATTCTGGCCGACCTCCAGCGGGCCGAGGCCATGCTGGAGCGACGGGAGCGTGGCGAAGCGCCCGGTGGAACGCGGCTGGGCGGTGAAATCGATGCTGGGGATGTTCGCCGCGATCAGCGCCGGGTGAGACGACACCCATGAGCATGGTCATCGACCAGCGGATCAGGCGTGAGGACCTGCGCCGCCCCTGGAAACGGCCGGTGCAGGGGCGTACATGTAGCGCCGTCCCAGTCGGCGGGTTGGTGGTGGGGATCTGCCCCAAATCCACGGACCGGCAGGGGAGTTGAGTTGGCCGGTAGGCAGGGCCGTCGCCTGCTTGATGTCGTCGCGGTTGCCGAGTGACCGGTCGGCGAGAGCGGCTCTACGGAAGACGCGCCACCAGCCTTCCTGCAGGTTGAGCCAGCACGCGCCGACGGGGATGAAGGCGTGGTGGCTACGGGGATGGCACTCGAGCCAGCCCAACGAAAGAGGAATCCAGCACTAGATGTCTCTTGCATGCCCGGGCCAGTGGAGCTCAGCGTGACGCGCGCGGCGACGCGATCACCTCGTCGCTGACCTTTCAGAGAGAGAACCGCATCTGCTGGAGCGGCAATGGGTTCCAGCCCTCTTTCGAGAGCGTTCCGGTCCTTGTCCAGCCCGGCCAGTGCCGACTCCGGCGCCGGCGGGTGCGGCCGTCAACGCAGAGTGTCGGCTGCGATGGAGATGATGGCCCGTACTTGTGCGGCGATCGCTGTGCGGTTGCGCACAAACTCGAGATCGGTGACGGTTCCCTTGGCCGGATCGCTGTTGGCCTTGCCGAACTCCAATACCGGAGTGTGGATATGACCTCCCGGCATCTTGATGTGCAAGCGGTCGCGCAACGCCGTGGCCCGGTAGGCGATCTCATTCGACAGGTAGTCACCTGCGCCCCCTGCTCGTGCAGTGGAGCCTGCCGTAGGGCCGTTGGGCCTGTCGACCTCGCTGGTGCCACCTGCCGGAATCTCGACGACGTCGGTGAAGTCCCGTACGGGGAAGGGTCCGGTACGGTTGGCGGCTATCTCACGATAGGGCAGGCTGGTGGAGGTCCACTGCGGTTGCGGAAGAGTGGAGGCTGCGCCGACTGGTATCGGGATCGTTCCTGTGCGAGAGACGTTGTTGTTGTCGGGGAATCCCCCGCGCCAAGCGCCGTTGTAGCGGACGATGTCAAAATGTCCGATGTCCCCCTGGCTGATGGTGGCGAACATCTGCACTTGTCGAGGGCCTGGTCGAAGGTAAGGCAGCATGCTGTGCTCGGCGATGCCCTGGGAGAAGTCGTCCCATCTCACGGGGAGGATGCCCGCCTCAATTCGTGCCGGTCCAGAGGCGGTTTTGATGGTAATTCCATCCAAGGCCAGGGCTGCTGCTCCAGAAGGATTGCTACGGCGGATGTCGTCGTCCAGCTGAAAGGGGTCGAATCCTGTGACCAAGATCCGCTTGACGTGATCATCTGCAGAAAAAGCTAGGGAGTCCATACCGCGCGATGCCGTCTCGAGCCGATGGATGAGAAGGCTGCGCTGCTGTGTTGCCAGACTGAACAGGGGCTTCCACTGTCGCATCTTTGTGATCATCTGTAGGCGCGTCCAGTACAGGGCACGGTCATCGTCCGCTCCCAACCCCGGTTCCTGCGGCGCGCGTTCCTGCGCCTGGGCTACAGCCTCGTTCCACAGGGCACGGCCTGTGTCTGTGGCCAATTTCTGCGCCTCTTGGCGTGAGGAAACTCGGCACAGCTTCGCTTGGAAGGCAATCAGCTGCTGCCTGAGACGTGAGTGATGCACTATCTCCTGGGGAACTAGGCCCAGGGAACGTTGTTCCTCAACGGTCGAGCCGGCCGGGGGCGGTGAATCGCCCATGGCTGAAGCTTGGGCACTGCCGCTGGGTAGGACCGTAATGGCTAGACAAGCCACGAGAGTTAAGCTCAGCGTGTTACCGGTCCATAGACGGACGGCTGAAGTAAGCATGATTCTCCTCAGGTTGCGTCACTGCCGGTGCGACAAGCGAGGTGGTCGCGTCGAGTGGCGCTGCATGTGAGGCGACGGCAAGGTCGCGACGGGCCCGATTCGGGGCACTCGCGGGGGAGGAGCACACCACGAGGGCCCGTCGCACGTGCAGTCAATCTCATTGAAGGGGCCTGAGCCATAACGATCACGAATGACACTCATGAGAAGGCGTACTGACATCGGCTCGGCAGGATGGCCTTGGCTGAACTTGCTGGCGCTGGCCAGGTGTTGGAGGTAGTCCATGCGTGGGCGGTCCAACGTGCCACCCGGCACCCGGCACCCGGCACCGGCCATCCGCCAGACCACCGGACACGCCGGGACGGCGAACCCTCGGCCATCTGCTCCGCCACACGCCCTGCGAGTGGTATCGACAGGAGGAACGATGCCCGAGCCTCCAGCTGACCCCCGCTACAGCAGTGATCACCTCTGGGCCCGCTTGGACCATGCCAGCAGCCTGGTCCGCCTCGGAGCCAATCGGTCAAGAGTGTCAGCGACCTGACTACTCCCGTCACTGGGACGGTCCGCACCCGCAACGACGACCTCGCCCGCACCCCTGAACTCGTCAACACCGATCCCTACGGCCAGGGCTGGATGTTCGAGACCGACATAGGCCCATCGACGTGGGACGAGCAAGGCGCGTCCTGATGGATGCCCGTGCCTACCGAAGCCCGGCAGGTGCCTGATGGACTACCAGCTCGAGTGATCACCCTGTCAGTCAGCGACGTCGACCAGGCCGCAGCCTTCTATACCCAGGTCGGCTTCGTCCTCGACGTCGACTACCACCCCGTCGGCAACGGCCAGGTGGACGGCGCGTGCCGACCCCAGTGGGGCATCGGTGAGCCCGACACCGATCTGGATTGAGCGGGCCGAGCTCGGCGGTGTCAGCTGCAACACGCGGAACGTCAAGGTCAGCAGCATCCGGCACAAGTCACCGATCGACGAATGGAAAGGCGACTGGGCGTCGGGCCCCTACCCCGATCGTCGGGACTACGCCACCTTCGCGGACTTCGCCGACTTCGCTGACCCGGACGGCAACACCTGGACGCTCCAGGAAGTCGGCCACCGGCAGCCGGAAGTGTCCGGCGACGAAGGGGGCGTCCGATTCAGCGATAGCACCACATCTGTTGCGCACGTTGTCGCCCTCTGCACGGCGACTGAGCTGCACTGATCCTCGCTGGATCGCGATGGACCACGGTTCTCCCCCCAGAGAAGGCGCTGCCTGCAGAGTGATCCAGTAGCGGCGCTTGATGCCCGTGTTGGTTGTGCGGACATCTTCCAGGACACCACCGTTGCGTTCGATGCCGCGTGCCGACGCGACGTTGTCGTCGTCGCAGGTGACGAGCACTCGATCCAGGTCGAGCGCACGGGCCTCTGGCAGAACCGCCCCGAGGGCCCAGGTAGCCAGGCCGCGTCTGCGGAAGGAGGGCCGGATGCTGTAGCCGATGTGCCCACCGACGTAGAGCAGAAAGGCGTTCAGGTAGTGCCGCAGATCAATGGCCCCCAGATAGCTGTCGCCCTCGAGGATCCACCAATGGGTGGCATGGACGTGCTCTTCTCCGACGGCGAGCGACCTGTCCGACTGCTGTCGCAGTCGTTCGACCCACTCCGAGAGGTGAAAGGGTAGAACCCCCATTGATCGGCGGGCCGTTACGACGCATGTGCGGATCCGGCGGCCCGTCGGAGGACCCCATCGGGCGGTCTGGCGTGGCCCTTTTTCTGTTGTCCAGCAGAGCCGACTGCTCGTGCGTTGAGCAGGCGGCGGACCCAAATCTGAATGCCCTGGGCTTGCGGCTCGCCCCAACGGCCCAAGAAGGCCGCCACCAGGGGCAGTTCGGTTTCTGTATAGCCTCAGGTCACATTGGGCTCGTTCCATCCTGAAGCAGTTGGTCCCGGGCCTGGCGTGAACTGTGAGTGAGGCACTCCGGCCCGTCAGAGCCTTGAACGCACCGGGGTGATCGTCCGTTCAGGCTCGACCGACGGTGCGACGGTGCGACGGTGCGACGGTGCGACGGTGCGAAGGCGCGAGGGCGCGATGGCCGGCTGACGGTCACAGGACGGTGCGCCGAAACTGGCCATTCTCGGCTCGGCTACTCTCGGCGCCACTGACGTTCACTCCGCGATCCGAGCAAACTGCGACCGAATCGCCACCCGGGAGACGCCAACGCATGAATGCGCCACCATCGCCACCTGGAGCGGAGCGGACTGACGGATCATCCGTGCAGATCGGGGCTCTCGTTCCGCTGACTCGGCCCGGCTGGGTCGAGGCAGGCCAACACTTGCTCGCTGGACTCGAGCTGGCCGTTCGCGAAGTCAATGACGCCGGCGGGATCGTCGGAAGACCACTCGAGCTGCTGGTCCGAGACACCGAGGCTGATCCGCAGAGGGCCGCGGCGGTCGTAGATGAATTGGCCCGCCTGGGCGTGGCTGCCTTGGCGGGGGAGTATCACAGCGTCGTCGCTCGCGCCGCCGCTGCCAGGGCCGACGCCCTCGGCTTGCCGTTCCTCTGTTCGTCAGCGGTTCTCGACGCGCTCACCGAACAGCCGACGGAATGGGTCGCGTGCCTCGCCCCGGCGCAGTCCCACGGCTGGCAGATCTACGCAGACTTCCTCCTCGGCGCGGGCCACAGCCGAATCGCCGTAGCAGCCGAGTCGAGTGTCTACTGGGCATCTGGGGCGCGCATTCTGCGGGACTACCTCGCTCCACGCGGCGGCACCGTCATTGAACTCGACATGCGCGCGCTCGCCCCCATGGCCGTGTGCGACGAACTCGTCGACAATCGCGCGACAGCCCTCCTTCTTCCGGTCGGCCACCCGGAGCCGGCCGTGTCGATCGTCAAGACTGTCCGCCGCGACCAGCGCCTCGCCGAGATCATGATTGGTGCTCCGGCCGGGCAACCGGAGTTCGCCGAATGGGCGACGTTGCTGGGCGACGACAGCGCCGCGATCCCGTTCTTGCGCTACCTGCCCGAGCGCCACAGCCCACTCGGTGCACGAGTCGAGACGGCCCTCCGTGAGCGGCTGGGCGAAGCGCCCTCCTTCGTCGCCTTCGAGGGCTACGACACGATCGTCGTCCTCGCCGATGTGCTGCGTTCTCACGGCGCGGACCGGGCGCACACTGCCGAATCCTGGCCGCGCGTTGCAGTCGAAGGCACCCGCGGGCAGATCCAGTTCTCCCGCACGGCAGGCATCAGCGTTTGGCAATGGGCTTGGACGCCAGTCCAAGTCATTGATCGAGATCCGGCGGAACCCGATCGGTTTCGGATCCTCCACGCAGGCTGAGAGCACGGAGGTCCGACTGCCCAGAACTGTCCGAACTGGAGGCTGTCTACCCGTCTATCTGTCTACGTGTCAATGGCAACGCCTGGTGGTTCAGTCAGAAGCACAAGGCGTTCGGCGGGAACGTGCGGTTCCTGTCCGCCCCGGACGGCACCCCGCTGTGGCTCTCCGAGGTCGAGCCCGGCGCCGCCCTCGACATCACCGCCGCCCGGATCCACGCCCTGCCCGCCCTGTACAAGGCCGCGGCCGAGGGCCTGCTCACCTTTGCCGACAGGGCCGCATCGGCGCCGGGATCGGCATCCTCCCCCCGGTCCGGCACCCCAAGGGCCGCTCAGAGCAGGCCTGCACGCGGACATTCGAGCCAGGAGCAGCCTGATCTGGGGCGTGCGTGCCCTCGGGGAACGGGCTGCCGCCACGCTTCCGCAGCGTTGGCGAACCCTGCAGCACGTCACCCTCAGCCCTAGCCGCATCGGTGACATCCCCCCCATGACCCTCGCCCTCAACGGAATCTGGCAATGATCACCGCTGAGAAACCTCACTCGCTGAGATGCAATAGCGAATTGGCGTCTGACCCGCGATGTCTTCGTCTGAGTCGGTACGGCCGGCGTGTGACGGACACTGCTGCGTAAGGAAGTTTTCGAAGAAGATGTGTCAGACGATGTCGAAACCGGCCTGGCGGCTCTGCCTCAGGGGCAGATGCGGCCACCATGGCCGAACCACACCAAGGAGGACCCTTGATGGCGATCCAGCGGATGGACAACGTCCTCATCGTTGTCGACGACCTTGACGCTGCTATTGCGTTCTTCGTTGAACTTGGCATGGAGCTGGAGAGCAAGATGCCAATCGAGGGACGTTGGGTGGACCGTGTGATCGGGCTCGACGACGCCCGACAGGACATCGCAATGCTGAGGACCCCGGACGGTCACGGGCGGCTTGAGCTGGCGAAGTTCCGCACGCCGAAGGCGATCAGCGCCGAGCCGGCAAACGCACCGACGAACACGCTGGGCATTCGCCGCATCATGTTCGCCGTCGACGACATCGAGAACGTCCTTGCCCGCCTGCATAACCACGGCGCCGAACTCGTCGGGGAGGTGGAGCAGTTCGAGGACAGCTATCTGCTCTGCTACGTCCGCGGCCCCGAGGGCATCCTCGTCGGATTGGCCGAGCAACTCAGCTGAAGGCTGATCGAGGGGCCGTGCCCCCAAAGAACCATCCGGGTATCCGCTCCCGGGAGCTGCGCCAGACCACCGGTCGCTTATGCACCCGCGAGCTTCCACACGGCCACCCCTGAAAGAGCGTTTTGTCTCGCCCTGTCGATAGGAGGGTGTCGACGGTATTGCCGAAACATGACGGGATCGCGCCCGCATCCCAGCGATCTTTCCGATGCCTGCCGGGAGTTGACAGAGCCCGCCCTGACTACCTGGCGGGCCAAACGCAGGGGCAACGGCCCGGATATCGGATCATGGATCCCATCCTGTATGTCGACCGGACCGGGATCCCCTGGCGCTACCTGCCGCACGACTTCGCGCCGTGGGAAACCGTCTACGGGTACTTCGCGGCCTGGCAGAAGGACGGCATCTTCGACGTACTGAACGGTCTCCTGCGTCAGTTGGTGCGTGAGGCCGAAGGTCGGGACGCCGAGCCGAGTGCCTGTGTGTCCGACGCCCAGAGCGTCAAGACCTCCGCGAACGTGCCGGCCGCGGGTCAGGGCATCGACGCAGGCAAGAAGATCGCAGGCCGCAAGCGCCACCTCGGCGTCGACACTCTCGGCCTGCTGCCGGCCGTGTGGGTCACTGCCGCCGGCATCTCCGACAGCACCGGCGGCATCCAACTGGTCCTCCTCATACCAACCACGTCGGTCGAGCCAGGTCTGCAGCCACTCGGCAAGGCTGGGCGAGTCAACGAACCAGGCCGTGGAGGCGTCCTCGCCGTCGGTCGCGTTCGGTTCGAAGAGCAGGACGGTGCCGTCGGCGCCGCGGCAGTCCACGCCGGCCATCATGCCGCAGCCCCAGTCCAGGATCGGCACGACGCCTGCAGGCCACGACCACCCGGGGTCGGAGCCGTTTGGCGAAGCGAGGGTGAGGTAGTTGCCCAGCGCGGTGTCCGTGCCGTCAGACGGCGAGGCGTCGCAGAGCTCCAGCAGCGCGTCCCGGGGGCCGAAGCCACCGTTACCCACGGTGGTGTAGAGCGCGGCGAGAAGCGGGTGCAGGCGGAAGCCCAGATGTTGTTCGGCCGCGTCGAGGCTCTGCAGGGTGATGGGGTCCTGCAGGTTCTCACTGTCCGCAGCGGCAGTCCGGACGCGTTCCAACAGCGGTTCGAAATCGTTCACCCCGGCATCCTCCCGAACCCTACTGACATGTCGGTCACCAGGCTCTGCCTGATGACCGGTCAGGCGAGATCACAGGGCTTCCGGCCGTCGCGCAGCGTGACCGCGTCACAGAAGTTGAGCCAGAACCGCAACTCGCGTGCACAGCCAGTGGTGGCCTCAGTGTTGGATCAGGCCGCCGACCGGGACGGGATTTACGTGGCCGGCTGCCGGATGGGTCTGCGCCAGGGCGAGGCCGATGTCGACCAGCGATGACCGGCGCAGCCCGGCGACGTCGGAGATCGGAGTCCAGACTGATTCAGCGGTCTCGCCGTTCGGCTCAGGCCGGAGTTGGCCGCCGGTGATACGGATCTGATAGAAGATGCCGACGTTCTGGTGCTCTGGTCCGCCGGGGATGGTGCGTTCGGCCGCGGGGATCATCCTTGAGTCCACGCGCCCAGCAGGCGTTCGACCACGGCGTCGTAGCCGGTCTCCTCAGCGACCTCCCGGATCACCGCGTCGAACGGATCCTCCGCGTGCTCGACTTTGCCGCCCGGAAGCGTCCAGTTGGTCTCGCCTTTCGGTGGTACGTGACGGGCGAGCAGCACCCGTCCGTCCTTGATGCACACGGCGTACGCCGCCAGCCGCAAACTCATTCCCGCACCTTCCACTGGTACCTGTCCCAACGTCCGAGATCCGAGTATCGCCAGGGCCGTCCTGCCGATCACGAGCCCGGTTCTTGGTCCAGGATGTTGGCAGGAGACGCTCTCACATTCCTGACGTCCCTCAACACCCCAAACCCACCTGACCAGCACAAACTTGCTCAAAATCTATATAAGCCTGGCCCCGGAGGGGTTCGACGATGCCACGCTCTACGCCTACACGCTGCTGCGGCTGAGCGTCGCCGTCCGTGTCCGCGCCGTCTTCCTCATCCGCGCCGTCCACCTCGTCCTGCGCAGCCCGGCTGGCCTCGCTGCCGAAGTGTCCGTGTGCGCCATGCTCCTGCAGGCCGTGAGCCGCGGAGACAACCTCACCCTCGCCGAAACACTCCGGGACTGGTCTAAGGGAATGCGCCGCCGCTGAACTGCTGGGCGGGGTCCAGTTGTTGAGGGTGCGCCCGCACGGGACGCGCGGATGGCATCCCGCCTTGGTAAACGCTGGTGGTGTGCGCTGCTTGGGATACTGGCGCTCTGTACGGCGGAAGGAGAGCACGGTGGGACTGCTTGATTCTTTTGAGGCGGTGGTGCTGGTGGAGCGGCACCTGTTCGCTCTGATCGACAACGATCCGGGGAACGAGGAGCCGTTCGCCCGGATTCCTGGCAACTCCGCGTTCTTGGTCCATGAAGACTCCGTGGTGGTTGCGTCGGATCTCGAAGACCAACTGGCCAAGGTCCGGGTGGAGATATGGGACGCGGCGCCCGACGGGTCGGTCGGGGACGGATTCCGGGCGATCGGGGAAGTGGCCTCCGTGTCTTTCGAGTCGGGGCGGATCCAACTGGTCAACCTGATGCGGGAGCCGGCCGGGGACGAGTACACCCTCACCTCGCCCGGACCCTATCGGGTGCGTGTCTGGGCGGGCCCACAGGAAGAGGACGCGCAGGAGGAACTGGAGGCCTACCGGTTCTTCGAACGCTTCGTGATCCAGCTGTCGCCGTGAAGTACCGAGCGGGGCGGGCTGCGGGCGGGCCGCCTCGCTCGTGCGGGCGGTTACTTCAGGTTCACTTGGAGCCTTATGGGCTCATCGCGCTGCGATGGCCGCCTTTGGGCGGGTGGAACGAGACTGACACGCCGTTGTTGGACTGATCTCGGATGGTCGTGAACGGGACAGTCATTGCCATGCTGCGCCCGACGTCTGATCTGCCCCGGCTCGCTGATGAGCCGGCCAAATCCATCAAGGTTGGCGTCACGGTGTGCAAGGCCTGGCGCGCCTTGGACCATGCCTGCACAGTGGTCAAGGGCGCGGAAGAAGACACGGCAGACTGCTCGCACAGCGAAGCTCCAGAAGCTCACTTTCAAGGCTGGCGATGCGCTTGTCGGCGAAGCGGAGGCTGGAGCGGGTGCCTTCGGGCAAGACCTGACCCTGCTCAGTTTCCAGGTTGTGCCGACTGCCTGGCGGATGTACCGACCACGCCATAGGCGCGATCGCCGATGACGAACTCGCCCAGAGGGGTCATGCCGAAGCCGTCGACATGGACCTTCCACGACGCCTGGTTGGCCAGTTCGATGAACGCGACCACCACGTCGGCCCGCTCTGAGGCCGCTTGGATCGCCGTGGTGAACAGCCCCCGGGCCACTCCCTTCCCTCGGTAGGCGGCAGCGACCACCACAGGCCCATAGAGCAGCCAGCGTGTTGCACGGAGCGAGTGTCCCTGCCACTGCAACGAGTCCTGCGCACCCAACAGCGTCTGCACCGGCGGCGGCGGACTCGGCATGCTGCCCGGTGCGGCAAGACCGAGCAGACCAGCTAGGCGCCCGGCGTCATCCGCGACGAGAAGGCTCCCGTCGTCGGCCATCGAGCGCAACGTGCTGACATCGAGGCCACCTTGCACGAAGCCCTGGTCAGCGCGCTCCTGTTCTGTGAGGGAGTCGTAATGATTGGCCGCGAAGAGTTCAGCCATGGCCGGGGCGTCAGCCGCAGCGGCATATCTGTAGTCCATGGCAGCGATGCTGTCATGCACTGGCGGGGCTTCGTGATGAACGCCACCAACTGAACGACTGGGCGTGAACTGACAGGTACCGGTGAGCCGTTCCATTCCCTCGGGGTCGGTGCCGCTGACGGGGCCCGTGATCCGGGCGCGGACTGGGCGGCGGGGGCCGACGAGGTGTGCCTCCGCCGACGCGTCGGTTCCCTCGGCCTCGGCGAGCGCCCGGCGGAGTGAGGTGACCGAGGGGTTCTTGCCCGCGTTCTTCCCCGTCTTGATGACCAGCCTCTTCGCGACACGGGGACGGGGACGTCCTTGTTCTTCAGCGCGACCGCGAAAGTGAGCATGTCGTCGTCGATGGCCTTCGGCCGTCCGCCGAGCTTGGCCTTGGCCGCTGCGGTGACCTGGCCTTCGAGGGTTTACTTCCGGACGTAGTTGCGCTCGATCTGCCCGGCGACGGAGAGCAGGCGAAGAACATGGCGCCCAGGTGGCCGCGCCGGGGGCATGGTATCGGCCGCACCGGGCCCGGCAGTGTCGGGAGTACCGGAAGCCACTAGGCGGTGAGGCGCTCGAAAACCAGTGGAGCAGCGCCGCTGTGTGCCATTACCGTGCTGCCGAGCCAAGTCGTCTAGTCAAGGACGTGCCGTTGTACACCCTGTGAGACCTCCCGAGCGCTGATTCGTTGCGCGTCGCGCATGTGCGCCGCGCTGCTTTTTGCTGCGGACTTCTCACTGAAACCGGTGTACTTCTGTGCTCAAAAACTGGGTGGTCGTGCCCACCTGCCTGCCGCTCGTTCTCCGCCGTTGCCACGCGTGCGCGTCCGAGCGCTTCCGGGCAAGCGGTAAATTTCGCGTCAACGCAAACCACAAGCTCATCGACGCCTGGCTCCTCGCGCTCTGCACCGCTTGCGGGGAAACTGCAAAGCTCACGGTCCTGGAACGGATGAATGTGCGCTCCGTACGACCTGAGCTGCTGGACCGGCTGCATGACAGCGATCCTTGCCTGACAGCTGAGCTGCTCCAGGATCCGGTCGTGCGGCGCCGTAATCGCATCGCCCTCGACTGGGACAACGCCTGGCACCTCGACACCGGCGGATCGGATCACCTGAACCGCGAGGTGATCGACGTATCGGTCCACTTCGCGGCGCGGATCCCTGTCCGACCGGTGCGACTGATCGCTGAAGGTTGCGGTCTTTCACGGGCCGAGGTCGAGAGACTGATCACGGAGGGGCAACTCGTTTCGGCAGTCCCCCTGAGCGGCAAGCTCTCCGGCGACTTCACTTTCACGCTCAAGCGCTGAGCCCCCTTGGAACAGGGGCCTGTCCGGCAAGATCCGCCGGACAGGCCCTAACCTCGAGGCCAATCGCGTGGCTCGTGAGCCGACTGTCTCATGAGACACATGGAGCGCGAAGAATTCCTGGTTCACCAGACGATTCAGCGATTAGTGCCAGATCCCCGTTCTCATTGACGAAGCCACCACGACCACACATTTCGTGAGGGGTGATGCTGATCGCGAGCTCCGCGAGCGAGGGGTCGAGTTAGTTGGATGAGGCTCTTTCGCCGTCGATCAGCATTGCCACAAGAAGGCGGCCTGGGTGCAGGGCCCGCAGGCGAAGGCGAACGCTGTGCCGCAGCCGCCGAAGTTCATGGTCGCAGCGTGATCCGGTCCCTCCTCGAGCTGTGCGACCAGGTTCATGGGCTGGGTACAGGTGGGGCATGTGGGTGTCTCATCGTCCTGAAGCCAGTCGGGCTGTCCGCCGAGCTGTCCCAGGACATTCCCCAGGCTGTTTCCGCTGCGGTTGCCCCATTCTTCGCGTGCACTGAAGTAGTCGGCGGAAGGCGAGGACACCAGGGACACGGCGTTGACGACACTGAGGCGGAGAACTCCCTCGTCGTCGTCCGGTTCGGGTGCGGGTATCGGCTGCAGCGTTTCAGAGGGGAACAGCAGGGCTCGGTTACCGCCGGCCGTGGGGCTCCACTCATCGCACATGCCGGGATCGTTCTGGCACATGAAGATCGCCATGACATGGTCGGCGTGAGTGTGGCCTTGGACGTTCGGGCGGCTCAGGCCATCCAGGATGATCTGGGCCAGGAACTGCATCGGCCCGCCGCAGGTCGCGCAGCGAGGCCATACCGCCCCCACAGGGCCCAGCGGCGTTCCTCCCGTGCGCGTGACCAGTGCATCAGGCTCGCCTGGTCCTGCGTAAGTCATCAGCGTCGTCGTCATGGAACCGGACCCTACGACAGCCCACCGACACCTCATGAGGCAAGGGCGGTGAGGAGGACGCGCTTGCGTAGCATCGGGAGTCTGGCACGGCCGAACATCTGACGCTTGATCATCTTGATGTGGCTGACGCGGCCCTCGACAGGTCCGCAGTTCCAGCGGGTGGTCAGGATCTGGAGGACGACGTCCCAGTCCTTCTCCAGGCCGGTGGCGAAGGTGTGCAGGCCGGGCAGGTCTTCGGCGCGGACGGCGGTGATCCAGTCTTTGATGTGGCCGGAGCGGGTGGTGACGATCTCGGCGAAGGCTCGGACGAGTCGGGTCGCGGCATCGAGTTCGGGGCAGAGGGCGCACACTCTGGCCAACTACTGCCGGTCTTCGTCCCGGAGCCCGTCGGGATGGACGCCCAGCACCTTCGGCTCCGGCCAAGGTGGGTCGGGCAAGGCCATCACCATCCGCAGTAGCGTCGTCCGGCTGATGACGCTGCCCAGCACCACGGCGAACCGGCTCCCCGCCCGGTCGGCAAGAGCCACGGCCACCGCTTCCAGTACCTGGCGGGATACCGGAGTCCGTCTGCCGTAGCGGACCGTCAGTCCTTCGACCTGCTCGACGAACGTACGCCGCGGGCAAGCGGAGTTCTGGCAGTACAGCCGACGTACGGTCAGCTCAACCACCACCGGCTGGCCACCGAGAGGGGGGCGGCCAAATGCCGCTTGTAAGTACTGTGCACGCGGCTTGACCACGACGCGCAGTCCGGGCAAAGCCCGCTATGGTCTCGCGTCTTGGCCGAGACTCGAACTGTCCCGCACTCAAGGAACACCCGCTCCACCAGCACCGCACTGAAGTGCGGAAGCAGAACACCTATGAGGTCATCGCACCGCACCACGGCCCCACCTGACGTCACGTCAAAAGGCCGGAACCGACCTCACAGAATGGATGCTGTTGGTGATCTTCACCCCACCGAGTGAAGATCACCAACAGCATCACTTCCGTGCAGCAGCCACTCTCCGTCACCGTCGTGTGTCGCTGAAGGCTGATCCTTGTCAGCGGAGTTTGATCAGCCGCAAGTTCGTGCCACCGAAGGTTGGTTGAGCGAAACAGGGTGTGGGGCTGCCCACACCTCGAGCCGAGAGCGCCGGTTCCTGCCAGTCCGGGTCATGCGCGCACGTGGCCGCCAACTCGTCCAGAGACGCGTGCAGCGCGGCGGCCAGGGTCGCGACGGTGCAGGAGGTGGGAGTCGGGGCCGCGACGGTGAAGAAGGCGGGTGTCGGGGCCCGGCCGGGTTCGATCTTGCGGAGGGTCTCCGCGGAAGCCCCCGCCGCGGCCGCCACTTCCCGCCATGCTGCGGCTGCCGCGCGCTCGACGCAGCAGCGTGCCGAACCGCTCGCCGCGTTCCCGTTCCCGCGGTGTCAGAGGAGTCCTCGCCGCGACCGTGATACTAATACCGGTATAAGTATTGGGTCGACGTGCCGCGGGGAGTCAAACACATGGTGGAGATCAAGACCGATGCCGCATTGGACGCGATGCGGGAAGCCGGACGTGTGGTGGCCCGCGCCCTGGCCGCAGTCCGAGGTGCAGCCGGCGTGGGGGTGTCCCTGCAGGAACTGGACGAAGCGGCTCGGTCGGTTCTGGCCGAGGCCGGAGCCGGCTCCCCGTTCCTCGGATACCGGCCTTCCTTCGCCCCGGTCGCTTTCCCGGCCGTGATCTGCACGTCCGTCAACGACGCCGTGTCGCACGGCATCCCCACCGGCTACCGGCTGCGGGACGGCGACTTGGTGAGCATCGACTGCGGCGCCCAGCTCGACGGCTGGGCGGGCGACGCGGCCATCACCTTCACGGTCGGAACGCCACGCCCCGGCGACCTCGATCTGATCGACGCCACCCAGCAAGCCCTCGACGCCGGCATTGCCGCCGCGCAGGTGGGCAATCGCATCGGCGACATCTCCCACGCCATCGACACTGTCGCCCGCAAGGCGGCCTGCGGCATGCCCGCCGACTTCGGCGGCCACGGCATCGGTCGCCGCATGCACGAAGACCCTCACGTCCCCAACCGTGGTCGCCCCGGCCGCGGCTTCCCCCTCCGCCACGGCCTGGTCCTCGCCATCGAACCCATGCTCATGGCCGGCGGGCAGAACATCTACCGCACCGATATCGACGGCTGGACCCTGCGTACCACCGACGGCAGCCGGGCCGCCCACATCGAGCACACCGTCGCCATCACCGACCAGGGCCCCCGCATCCTGACCCTGCCCTGACGTCCGTCCAGACGCAGCCGGATCCGGCACCGGACCATTCGATGCCCGACGGCACGCCCCACCCGTCGCACTTCCGTCGCGCAGAGGCCGCATCCCGCCGGGCAGGCATCCCGCCGGGCAGGCGGGGGCGGCAACACCGGTCCAGCGCGATGGCGCGGCCGCGGACGGCGACCCACGCCACTCAAACTCCGATGGCGTCCAATCCGCCTTCCCCCAGGACTCCGAGCTCCGGCTGGCCTGGTGGCGCGCCGGGTGGGATCACCAGCAGCGCCGCCAGAACACGATCCCCACCGGCAGCCGGGGCCTCAGGCGTACGGGAGGGGCGGCCGCGGCCGCCCCGAGGGACGCAGTCACGACGAGTGACGAGCCAGCGGCTGGGATAGGGCATGTCAGGGGCGGTCCCGCAGCAGCTCTGCACGTGAGGCGGGACCCCCGTCACTGAGACTCCGTCGTGCAGGCGTGCTCACGGCGACGACCAAGCGGTGGACGCGGCAGGGATCGACCAGACCGTGGGTCTCGGCTCGGAGTGGGGTAGTACGAGTACGTGACCAACATCGGGGGCGCCGCATGACCACCAGCCATACCCCAACCCACACCAGCGCGCCGCCAGGTGGCACCCCGCCGATCCCGGTGACCCATTGGGAAGAACTCTTCGCCGCGGGCTGCGGCTTCCACCGCGCTGACGACAAGGAGCTGCGCCGCCTGGCCGACCACGTTCTCCCCACTGTCGGACAGCAGGCGTTGGACGTGGGATGCGGCCTGGGTGGCTACGCGGCCGGCCTGGCTGGTCTGGGGTACACGACCCTGGCCGTCGATTGGGCGCAGTTCTCCGTCGCTGCGGTCCGCGACCGTTACAGCGGCCTCGAACCCCGACTCACCGCCCTCTGTCTGGATTTCGAGGACGACGAGGCCGTGACAGGCGCTCTGCCCACCGCCTCGTTTGACTTGATCACGATGCGTTTGGTCCTGGCGTTCATGACGGACAAGACCGCGATCGCTCAGCGGGTGCACCGCTTGCTCACCCCGGGGGGAGTCTGGGTGATCACTACACCCATGGCTGAGCGGCAGTCGGCCGACCGCCGTAGCATCGCTGTGACCGCCCAGGATCTTGCCGTCGTCACCGGTCATTTTGAGCGGGGCAGTTGGTACGACCTTGAGCCGGGAGGTATCCGTTGCATCGTCATGCGCCGCTGAGGGGAGAACCATTTTTCCTGTGCTGCGTCGTGGAGCAGACCTTTGCCCTGCTCCACCAGCTCAAGCGCCTGGCCGACCGCTGGGAACCCGGCACCGAACTCCACGACGCCATCGTCTCGTTGGCTTCCAGTCTGATCTGCTGGAGACGCCTCAAGAGGTCCGGTCCAGATGGCCCACAAACTGCTATGCCCGGAAGGCCGCGATCTGGTCCGGAACCGAGAAGGCTGAAGTACAGTCCGGACACGTCGTGCGGCCGAACAGATGGGTCAGATGGTCTGCGGCCGCTGGCTGCTCGGCCCTGACGGCCAGACCGTGAAGCCGAGACGCCAGCAGCGACAGGTTCTCGGGGCGGCCGGGGTGATCCCGGTGAGTACGGGTCCCTCGCGGCCGACAATCAGAAAGCGCGCGTTCGGGTCCCGACGGGGGGTGCCTGGGAGCTTGTAGGAGAGGTCGATCTCCAAGCTCAGTGCGCAGGAGGTGCACACCATGGGGTACTCATCGCGACGCGGGTTGCGCCTCCATATGGGCACCCCCTCGAAAGCCAGGAGATGCTCCAGCCAGTACCGAAAGTCGTCTTCATCGCCCTCGAAGAGCCTTGCCATCACGTGGTTCTGCGTCAGATGGTGCAGTTCGTTGATCGCAGCCGGGTAGCGCGCCTGGACGTAACCGGGCTCGTTCGGACGCGGATCCATAGGCGTGCTGCAGATGGAACCAGTCCAGGGTCATGCCCGCCTACCTTTTCGAAGATTCGGACGATCTCGAAGGGGTGCACGTGTGATCGGCACCTCGCGACGCGATCATGCGGTCTGTGCGGAGGCTGGTGCTGGTGAGGAGAGTGCGGGAACAATGACCGGGAAATGACGCTCCGGACTGAGATTGACGGTCATCGGTACTGCTCCCCTCCCCGGGAAGCCGGCGCGAGTAGGTCCCGCCACTCTTTGGCGCGACAGGCCTGTTCCTTCGCGAGCCGCTTGGCCTTGCGGTGGACGCGCTTGCCGAAGGGTTCGGGCGGCCGGCACAGCGGGGCGTACGAGACCTGGCGTGGGTGGGCACGGTGGATTCGTCGCTACCCGCAACCTCACCTTCACCCTTGAAAGGCTCCGCGCCGAGCGCCAGCTCGAAGAGAGGCTCACCCATGGCCCCGACCTGCTCCACCTCGACTTCGGCGTCGACGAGAAGACCGCCATCCGCTAAGGGGAGTCGGCTCGCGTGCTTCTGGATGAGGCTGCCGAGCAGCCATCGAAGTGAAACCCGCTCGACCTGGTCACCTCCTTGAAGAGATCCTTTGGGCATGGAGTTTCTCTGCTACCACCGCGACCGGCCCGGATCCCTACCGCTGCGCGACGAGCTACTGGAAGACCATTGGTCATATATGGATCGGTACGCGAAAGAGATGATCGCCCGGGGGCCGACCCTCACCGATGACGGCGACACACCCACCGGCAGCGTGCACATCGTCGACCTGCCCGATCCCGCTGCCGCCCGCGCGTTCGCTTTCAACGAGCCGAACTACCAGGCCGGTGTGTATCGCGACGTGTTGCTGCGACGGTGGCGCAACATGCTGGGGCGCACGATGTGGGACTTCCCTGGTGGCCGGACCGGTGGCAACCGGTACCTGGTGCTCGGCCTCGGTTCGGGGCAGGCCGCCGACCTTGTGGTGCCGCCCGCCCGGGACGACCTGATCGCCTACGGGCCGCTGCTGTCCGACGACGGCGTCACCTGGCTGGGCACGGCGGTGCTGGTCCGGGCGCCGGACCCGGAGACGGCACGTGCCATCCTGACCCTGGACCAGTACGCCGACATTGAGGTGCATAACTGGCAGTCCGGCGGGCGGCCGTCATGACCTGAGGCCGACGCTACGCCGAAGCCCTTCGGACCGCTCAGCAACCTCGTGTTTCACCCGAACCCACGGATGCATCGGCCTGACGCACACCGGTGGACCCGTGGGTTCGCGCTGAAGGACCTTCGGTTTCCCTGAACCCACGCGGATCTGGGCCCCGGTCTCCCATCCATGGCCCTCGGTGCAAGGAAGCTGTGCGCGGAGAACGGGATGCGGGGCCGTCCCGTGCCGGGCCGTACCGACGACTTCAGCGGGCATTGGGTCAGGAATGTTGATCCGGTGGCCCGGCGGCGCCGGAGGTAGGCCATGAAATTCGAGGCTGCGGCTCTGTCAGGGAGGGGGTAGGCGCGCGGGTTCGGATGCTGGACCGTGGCAGCTTGCCCAGCCCGTCGACTCCGCTGATCTCCTCATCGACCTTCATCTACAGTGCAGAGGCAGCTGTTGGACACTCGTGGGCATGGTGGAGACGAGGTCGGCATTCCGATGCAGGTAGCGGTCGAGTATCCCGACATGCCGGCAGACGCGCGCTTGGCTGCCTACAGCAGTGTCTCCACGTTCCTCGCCCTGCGAAGTGATCGCCGACTGGGCGAGCTCGTGGACGCCGCCGTACCACTTGGTTCCGGCATCGGCGGGAGGTCTGCGCTGCTGAAGGTTGACGGGAAGCCCGTCTTCGTGAAGCGTGTGCCGCTCACGGATGTGGATCTGCTGCCGGAGCATGTACGGTCCACGGCAAACCTGTTCGGGCTTCCCACCTTCTGCCAGTACGGCGTCGCCGGTGGGCCTGCTGGTTTCGGGGCGTGGCGGGAGCTCGCCATTCACACCATGACGACGAACTGGGTGCTCGGAGGGCAGTACCCAGGGTTCCCGATGATGTACCACTGGCGCGTGCTGCCAGACTCGGCGTCCGCGCTTCCCATGGAACTCGCGGACGTGGAGCGGGCCGTGGCCTATTGGGGAGGCGGGCCGGAGGTACGCCGTCGTATCGAGGCCCTTCAGCAGTCCTCTGCGAGTTTGGCGCTGTTCCTGGAGTACATCCCTCACACGCTCCACGAGTGGCTCACCGAGCAGGTACAGACCGATGAAGAGTCCGCTGACCGGGCTTGTTCCCTGGTGGAGGGCGAGTTGGAGGCCGGCACGTCCTTCATGAATGCTCGCGGACTTCTGCACTTCGACGCTCATTTTCAGAACATCCTGACCGACGGCCGACGCCTTTACTTCGCCGACTACGGCCTCGCCCTCTCCTCCCAATTCGATCTCTCACCGTCCGAGACCAGCTTCTTCGAACTGCACCGGACCTACGATCGCTGTTATACGCGCAGCTGGCTGGTGAACTGGCTGATCACGAATCTATATGGATACGAGCGGAAAGAACGCGAGGTACTTATTCGCGCATGTGCGGAAGGGGAGGACCCACCGGACGGACCGGAAGAGGCCAGGGCGATCCTCTCCCGCCATGCACCGCTCGCCGCAGTGATGACGGACTTCTACGTCAAGATCCAGGAAGAGGACAGGGAGACCCCGTACCCGTTGAAGGCGCTCCGCCGGGCCCTGCATGCGGACAGGTCACGTCGTAGCTGAGCAGGTACTCAGCTTGGCTTGAGGAGTCAGGCAGGTCCACGTGCTCCACGCTCAGCGCAGCGGTTCCGGGGCCAGACGGATACCGCCGATTCCGGTCCGGATTCTCACCGGCCGGAAGGCCGGCTGCGCCGTCGGCGGCGGGGAGGTGGATCGATTCCTGACGGGCTTGGTCAGCCGCCGGGTCATCAACGTGATCAGGGTCCATCTGATGAGCCCAGTGTCCTTGCGGAATCGCTTGCGGGGCTGCAGTACGAGCAGCGGACGGAGGTGGTCGACTATTCGGTCCGCGGTGGACTTTGAGATGCCGAACAACGGGGCGAGCTGGCGCAGTGTCAAGTTCGTACGCCAGTGGGCCGTGACCAGCAGGATGCGATCGTCCGCCGTCCGCCGTCCGCCGTCCGCCGTCCGCCGTCCGCCGTCCGCCGTCCGCCGTCCTCGGCAACGGCATCCCGGCAAGCGTGCGACACAGCTGGGCGATGTCGATCTGTCCGTCGTTGAGGCGGCCGCGGCCGCGGCGGTGTTCCGGCGCGAGTGCCAGGTCGACCAGCGTCCGCACCGGCCCGTCCGTGCGCAACAGCGCTTCGGATAATTCGAACAGCGCGTCGACCCGTGCGGTCAGACACGCGTACAACTCCGCCCGGAAGCGTGACACTTCCGCGAACGCATCCCGCAGGGCGCCTTGGTACCTCAAACTCACGACCACGGCCTTCGCGCTGGTTCTTCTGCCTCTGTGACGGACCACAGGATCAGACGAAGGCCGCCTTCACGTCCGCTGAACTGCGAAAGCGCTGGCCTGGTTCGAGTCGCGTTCGACGCCAAGGTATGTCCGCTGTTGCTTCAAGCCGCCCCCGCAGACCGATCCCCGGGGATGGGAGCTTGCTGGCGCCGGGCGGCAGCAGTCGCCGGTGACGTCCCGGCCCGGTGGAGCTTCAGCCAGGTCACCCCTGGCCGTGTCCGCATCAACCTCTCGGGCTCCTGTCAGTCACCTGCTCGGCTGCGCAGGCCCCGGGGGTTGTGGTGTCGCGTTTCTTCACCACGAGTCCTAGGGCGACGCCGAAGAGGACCAGCGTGGCTCCCGCGATCTGGTTGATGGCGGCAGAGCCTGTGCCGGTCACGGACAGAGCGAGGAGGGAGACGAGGGGGACGAGCCCGTTGAAGAGCCCGGTCCGGCTGGCGTCGAGCCGCTCGACGGCTCCGTACCACATCAGGAAGACGACGGTGGTCACGCCAAGGGCGAGGAAGGCCAGCGCTGAGAACTCGACGGCGGTCGGACGCCGCAGTACGGGCGTCCCGGTGACCGCTTGCAGGATCAGGGCGATGAGAAAGAGCATGCCCGACGTGAGTCCGCACGCGTAGGTGGTGACGGTCAGCGATCCGAGCTCTTTCGTGGGCGGCGCACCGAGCAGCGTGATCGCGCATACTCCGGTCAGGGCCAGGCACGACCACACGAGTCCCTGCACGCTCCACTGCACTGCGCCGCTGGTGGACAACTGCGCCACGGCGGAACCGCAGGCCACGCACAGGGACCCGCCCATCAGACTCCGGGACGGGCGCGTACGGGCGAGTATCGACTGGACCAGGACGATGATCAGGGGCGCGGCGCCCAGGGCGACGCCGACATTGCCCGGTGACGTCATCGAGGTGGCGTAGACGAGCACGATGCCGTACCCGGCCATTCCCATCGCGGCCAGAAGGAAGATCCACACCATCTGGACCCGGGTCGGGCGGACGAATGTGTGCTTGCGTCTGCGGGCCCAGACCAGCAGGAACACGGTCGCCACTGCGTAGCGCACGGCCTGCCCGCCGATGAGCGGAAAGCCGTGAAGCCGGCTGGCGGCGGCGACGGACCCGCCGATGAGACACACCGCCCCAAGAGCCAGAGCGGCCCCGGAACGCTCTCGCGCATCGAACATCATGCAGCCAGGCTGGCAGCCCCGAGTCGTAAGCAGAAGTAGGGTATTGCTAACCAGGCGGTAAGGGGAACTGATGATTGAGGCGCAGCGGCTCGCCCTGTTCCGCGAGGTTGCCCATCGCGGGAGCTTCGCCCAGGCGGCACATGCCCTGCGCCTGACCCCGTCAGCGGTCTCCCAGCAGATGGCCGCCCTCGAACGCGCCGCCCGGATGCGGCTCTTCGATCGCAGCACCCGCGGCGTCACGCTCACCGTGGCAGGCCAAACCCTCCTGCGCACCGCTGACGCCATCCACGGTGAAATGCACCGGGCGGAGAGAGCACTCGCCCAGCTGCGGGACCAGGGCCCGCCCTCGGTGACCGTCGCCACCTTCCCCAGTGCGGGCGCGCTCTTGCTCGCGCCCGCACTTGCCGCGCTGGACGGCCGAAACGGCCCCCACGTCGACACAACGGTGATCGAAGCCGAGCCCGACCAGGCACTGGCCGCACTGCGCGACGGCCGCGCCGATGTGGCCCTCGTCTACCACTTCCACAGCAGACAACCACCACCGGACTGGGAAGACGCCGCAGGCCGCTGCACCTACCGCCGGCTCCTGAAGGACGAGCTGCGCCTGGTCTTGCCCGCCGGCCACGCACTCGCCTCCCGTTCCGCGGCACGTCTCGAAGACGTAGCCGATGAACCGTGGATCCATGGATGCGACCTGCCAGGGAACGCAGTCGATGCGCTTGCCTCCACGCGCGGCCTCACGCCCAAAGTGGTCTGCCGCTCCAGCGACTTCCGATTCATGCAGGCACTCGTCGCGGCAGGCGTCGGCGTCGCCTTCATCCCCTCTCTCGCCATCGAAGACCGAGACGACACCCGCGCTCTGACCGTCACCCCCACCGCGAAGAGATACATCGGTGTCTATACGGCACCCGGCACACCATCCACACCACCGGTGCGTACCCTGCTCGAAGCCCTGCAAGAGCGAGCCGAAGCCCTGTGCACGGCCTGATCGTGCCGCCTTTCCGCCTGTGGCCCGCCAGGCCGCCGACAAGAGCTGATGCCGTCCACAACGCCGCCGTCAGCGAAAAGAGGGGCGATCTCGAACAACGCGAGCGTCGACAACGCGCAACGCTTTTTCTCCTTCGACGCGGGCGCTTCGGTCTTCCGGACCAACACCTCGTGCCGCTTCGGCGTCAGCGGTTCGAACGACAAGACCTTGCCGGTCCCGGTTGTCGGCCGGACAGTCGCGCAGCGCGCATGCGGTTGCTGAGGGGCGGAGAGGGGTCGGGCAAGTCGGAGTGCGGTGCGGTGCGGCGGGGCGGTCGCCCGCCGGCAGGGAGCGACGCTGCCGATGCCCTGACCCTGATGGGCCCGCAGGCCCGCAGGCCCGCAGGCCCGCAGGCCCGCAGGCCCGCATCCCTGCGTACCCTGTCTCCGTGTCAGCCTCCCGCCTGCATCGCGTCGCCGTTCTTGTGCTCGAGGGTGCGAAGCCGCTCGATGTCGGAATCCCCGCGCAGGTGTTCACAACGCGCGCGAGCATGCCGTACGAGGTGCGGCTGTGCGGCGCGGCGCCTGGTCTCGTGACCGGTGGCGACGGCCTCTCGTACCACGTCGCCCATGGCCTTGACGCACTCGCGTGGGCCGACATCGTCTTCATCCCCGGCTATCGGTTCCCGGACCGTGACGATCCGCCGCAGGCCGTCGTCGACGCGCTGATCGCTGCCCACGAACGGGGTGCGCGGCTCGCCGCCATCTCGACGGGCGCCTTCGCGCTCGCCGCGACGGGCCTGCTCGACGGCAGGCGTGCCACGACGCACTGGCACTACACACGGGCGCTGGTGGCGAGGCATCCGCTCGTTGAGGTCGACGAGAACGTTCTGTTCGTCGACGAGGGCAGCGTGCTGACATCGGCCGGCGCCGCCTCGGGCATCGACCTGTGCCTGCACATTCTGCGCGGCGACCTCGGGGTGGCCGCATCGAACCACGCGGCCCGGCGATTGGTCGCAGCCCCCTACCGCAGTGGCGGTCAGGCGCAGTATGTGCCGCGCAGCGTGCCTGAGCCGCTCGGTGAGCGGTTCGCCGACACCCGCGAGTGGGCGCTGCACCGGCTCGATCAGCCCCTCACCCTCGAGGTACTGGCGCGGCAGGCAGCGGTCTCGCCGCGCACGTTCTCGCGGCGCTTCGTGGCGGAGACCGGGTACACGCCGATGCAGTGGGTCATGCGAGCCCGCATCGACATGGCCCGCGAGCTGCTCGAGCGTTCGCAGCGCAGCGTCGAGCAGATCGCCGCCGACGTCGGTCTCGGCACCGGTGCGAACCTGCGGCTGCACTTCCAGCGCATCCTCGGCACCACGCCGAGCGAGTACCGGCGCACCTTCACCCAGGGCGAGTAGCCCCGCCACCGGCGCACCTGGCGCGATCCTTTTGAACCGTGGCGATCCCGCCACTGTCACCAGTGGGTGCCGCGAGCGAATCTTGGTGGCGAACCGAAGGGACAGCACTTATGACTCGCATCGCCATCAACGGATTCGGCCGCATCGGACGCAACGTACTGCGCGCACTGCTCGAACGCGACAGCACCCTCGAGGTCGTGGCCGTCAACGACCTCACGGAGCCCGCTACCCTCGCGCGACTGCTCGCCTACGACACGACGGCCGGCCGGCTCGGGCGCCCGGTGACCGTCGACGGGGACGCCCTCGTTGTCGACGGCCGTCGCATCACGGTGCTCGCCGAGCGTGAACCGGCGAAGCTGCCGTGGGCCGAACTCGGTGTCGACATTGTCCTCGAAGCGACCGGCCGCTTCACGTCGGCCGAGGCTGCCCGCGCCCACCTCGATGCGGGTGCGAAGAAGGTGCTGGTCAGCGCGCCGTCGGACGGTGCTGATGTCACGCTGGCGTTCGGGGTCAACAGCGACACGTACGACCCGACCGTGCACACGATCGTCTCGAACGCCTCGTGCACCACCAACGCGCTCGCACCGCTGGCCGCGGTGCTCGACGAGCTCGCCGGAATTGAGCACGGCTTCATGACGACGGTGCACGCCTACACGCAGGAGCAGAACCTGCTGGATGGTCCGCACCGCGACGCCCGTCGCGCCCGAGCTGCCGCCGTCAACATCGTGCCGACCACGACGGGCGCCGCCAAGGCGATCGGCCTCGTGCTGCCGAACCTGGCCGGCAAGCTGTCGGGCGACTCGATCCGGGTGCCCGTTCCGGTGGGATCGATTGTCGAGCTCAACACGACCGTCACTCGTGACGTGACGCGCGACGACGTGCTGACCGCGTACCGCGCCGCGGCGGACGGGCCGCTCGCCGGCATCCTCGAATACTCGGACTTCCCGCTCGTGTCCTCCGACATCACGGGCAATCCGGCCTCGTCGATCTTCGACTCGGCCCTCACCCGTGTCGACGGCCGGCACGTGAAGGTGGTCGCCTGGTACGACAACGAGTGGGGCTTCTCCAACCGCGTGATCGACACACTCGAGCTCATCGCCACCCGCTGACCGGAGCGCGTCCGGCCGCTGCGGTACAGGAGCGCGTCGTCACCCGACCGGTCAAGACGCGCTGCGTACGCGGACCAGCACAGTCTCGTCCCCACGAAAAGTGATGGAGAAGTACGAGTACTGGTGTATCACCACCAGGCGATCGAGGCAGGCCCTGGCGAACTCGGCCCAGATCGCAGGCGTCGTTTTGCGCAGCGCGATCGCGTGGCCGATGCCGCGCGATGCCGCGCGATGCTCCGGTGAACAGCGCTTCGCTCAAGCCGTGTCCCCGTCCACGACCGCCACGACCTCGTACGAATGCGGCTCGGCCGTGGCGATGTGCCGGACCGCCTCCATGTGCTTGCGGCACTCCGGGTCCTGGGCCCTCAGCTCGTGGGCGCGCCGCCAGGCGTCGCCGTCTGCCCAGTGGACGTAGTTCACGACGCTGGTCCCGTCGAGGCTGCGGTGGATGCTACCGCGCACGAACCCCGGCATCCGGCTCGCGATCCTCGGCATGCCGTCGACCTCGATCCGGACGGGTTCGTCCTGGTCATCGGGGTCGACGGTAAACCGTTTGATGATCGTGGTCGTCGGCTCATTGCCGACACGGATCTCGATCGAGCTCATGTGCTGTCGCTCCTCGTTTCTGTGGATCGGTGCCGGGTCGGCCTCAGCGCCAGAATCGGTCCCACTCCGGACGTGCCGACGACGGAGGCGTCGCCGCCGTCGACGAGTTGCTGCTGGAACGCGAGCAGCGTCGCGATGTTCGGGTAGACCTGCGGCGCATCGGCGGCAGGGGAGACCCCGGACATGGGTTTCGGCTGCCGCCGGTTCTCGGATTCCACCGGCAGCCCGTGCCTCGGCGCCCGGGGGAGTGGGACACATGCGATGTGCGGCTCGGGTGGCGAATTCGTCACGGGCACACAGGGAGGGGCCTGGAGCCCAGGTATCCATTCCTGCCGGAGATCTGAACGAGCTACCCGCGCGGAACGGGTCGGCTCTCGGGCCGGATCTGCATCACGACGGCCTTGAGCTCGGTGAGGAACTCGCGGCTGAAGTTCCCGCCCTCGCGCCCGATGCCGGAGTCGCCGACCCCGCCGAAGGGCGCGCGCAGGTCGCGGATGAAGAAGCAGTTCACCCAGACGGTTCCGGCGCGCAGCGCGGCGGAGACCCGGTGCGCGCGGTGCAGGTTCTCGGTGAAGAGCATCGCGTTCAGCCCGTAGCGGCTGTCGTTGGCCAGCCCGACGACCTCCTCCTCGGTGTCGAACGGGATGAGCACCACGAGCGGCCCGAAGATCTCCTCCCGGGCGTGCCGGGAGTGCTGGCCGAGGCCGGTGACGACGGTCGGCCCGACGATCCAGCCCGCGCCCGGTCCGCCGGTGACGACGGTGCCGCCGTCGGCTTCCACGCTGTCGACGTATCCGCGCACCTTCTGGTGGTGCTCCTGCGAGGCCAGCGGGCCGATATCGGTCGACGTCTGCTTCGGGTCTCCGATCACCAGCACGTCGGCCGCCGCCGTGAACCGGCGCAGGTACTTGTCGTAGACGGGACGCTGTACGTAGATCCGGGAGCCGGCGAGGCAGACCTGGCCGGCGTTGGTGAAGACGGCCTTGACGGACCACTCGACGGCGGTGTCGAGGTCTGCATCGGCGAACACCACGTTCGCGTCCTTGTCGCCCAGCTCCAGACTCACCGGGGTGAGGTTCGTGCCCCGGCGGCCGCGATGCTCCGACTGGTGCCGGACTCGCCGGTGAAGGTGATGCGGTCCACGGACGGGTTCTCGGTGAGCGCTTGGCCCGCGGAGTCGGGACCGTACCCGTGGACGACGTTGAACACGCCCGGCGGCATCCCGGCCTCCAGGGCCAGTCTCGCGAGGATCGTCGCGGAGGCCGGGGTGTCCTCGGCGGGCTTGAGCACCACGGCGTTGCCCCACGCCAGGGCGGGCGCGATCTTCCAGGTCTCCAGCATCAGGGGGAAGTTCCACGGCGCGATGGCCGCCACCACTCAGGCTGCTTACTGACTTTGCTGGCGTGATGTCGCGGGGGCTGGCAGGCGGTGGTTTTCGCAGTAGGCCGGTCACATGAGGTATCCGCAAGGGGGTGGGCTGACCGCGGAGCGGCGTGCGTTTCGCGAGTACATCCGGATGCAGGCGGCCGAGTTATTCACCCTGGGACACGACAATGCCGCAGTAGCCAGGCAGTTACGTGTCAGCGTCCGGTCGGTACAACGATGGCGCCAGGCATGGGAGAACGGCGGAACGTCAGCTTTGGAGTCCCAAGGGCCGGCGTCCAGACCCAGGCTGAGTGAGGCCCTGTTCGAGGTGCTCGAGCAGGAGTTGGCCAAGGGGCCGGTGGCGCACGGCTGGCCGGACCAGACCTGGACACTGGCGCGGATCAGGACGCTGATCGGGAGCCGGTTCCACAAGGGCATGACACTGTCGGCCATCGCGCAGATGCTGCACCGGCATGGCTTCAGCCACCAGGTCCCCGCCCGCCGCGCGGTGGAGCGCGACGAGGAAGCCGTCACCGGCTGGGTGAAGGAGGCCTGGCCCCAGGTGGAAACGCCGTGGCGGCACTCGGGGCCTGGCTGTGCTTCGAAGACGAGGCCGGGTTCTCGATGACGCCGCCCACCGTCCGCACCTGGGCCAGGCGCGGACACACACCTGTCATCCGGGTGCGGGGACGTTCCCAGCGCCGTTTCTCCATCGCCGCTCTGGCCTGCTACAAGCAGGGCGAACGCTCACGCCTGATCCACCGGTCCAAGCGGCACGTCGCTCACGAGCGGGGCGGCAGACGCAGTTTCGTCTGGACCGACTGCCGCGATCTGCTCATCGCCGCCCACCAGCAACTCGGCGCACCGATCGTGCTCGTGTGGGACAACCTGAACGTGCACAAAGACCGCCGACTGCGGGAGTTCATCAACGCCCGCGACTGGATCATCTGCTACTTCCTGCCGGCCTGTGCACCCGACCTCAACCCCGTCGAGGGCGTCTGGTCACTGCTGCGACGCAGCAGCCAGGCCAACACCGCCTTCACCGACCCTGACCACCTCATGAGCGCGCTTCGGCACGGTCTCCGCCAGATCCAGTACCGCAGCAACCTCATCGACGGGTGCCTCGCCGAAACCAGCCTCACCTTGACGACATCACGGCAACAGCGTCAGTAATGGCCGTGCTGTTCCTGGTGCTTGTTGCAGCGCAGCATTTGCATGGCCCAGGCCATCCACGGGTGCTGCTCATGCAGGGAAGTAGATGTGAGCACCGAAAGCCTCCGGTGGGGTGCTGCCAAGTGCACGTTACCGAAGCCGGACGGTTGACTACGACGCTCGAAGAACGCCGGGCTGACAGGCAGTCGCGACTGCAGATGGGTGGTTGAGCAGCGTGGTAGCAGGGGCCTTCGCCGGCCAATGCAGTTGCTCTAGGTCGGCGAGGGGTCGTGATCGGCTTGAGTGGACAAGTGGCTGGGGTGCAGAAAATTCGTTTCCTCCCCGATGAGACGTTGACCTTGCCGCCGGCGGCAGGGTTGCACGATGACCGGCATGAACAACACTGCACCGCAGAGCAGCAGGATCGTCGTCGTCACCCGAGCCGGCACTGGCATCGGCCGGGCAACTGCCCGTGCCTTCGCGGCCGAGGGCGCTCACGTGGTCGCGATCGGACGGCGAAGCGAACCACTGAAGGAGACGGCGGCCGGGCACGACCGGATCGTGCCGCTGCCCGCCGACATCACTGCCGAGGGGGAGCCCGAGCGGATCGTCCAGGCCGTCTTGGAGGCACATGGTCGATTGGACGTGCTGGTCAACAACGCCGGCATCGTGCACAGCAGTGCACTCGGCACCCTGGTCCCGGAGCTGATCACGGATCAGCTTGCCACGAACCTCGTCGCTCCAATTCTGCTGGCTCAGGCTGCGCTGCCGTTCCTGGAGACGTCGGGCGGAGTGATCGTCAATGTCAGTACGTCGGTGGGGCAGCGGGGTTGGCCCGGCAGCTCGGTCTACGCGGCGACCAAGACTGCCTTGGAACTGCTGACTCGCAGTTGGGCGGTTGAGCTGGCACCCCGCGGCGTCCGGGTGGTGGCGGTCGCCCCCGGCGCGATCGGCACCCCCATTGGCGAACACCAGGGCTTGACGCCGGAGCGGATGGCCGCAGTGCGCAAGTGGCAGCTGGCGCACACTCCGCTGGGCCGGATCGGCCGCCCCGAGGAGGTGGCCTGGGCGATCACCCAGCTTGCCGCGCCGGCTGCGTCGTTCGTCACCGGAGTTGTACTCCCAGTCGACGGCGGAGCAGTCGTGGCGTGATAGGAGTGGTCCGAGAGGTGGAACGGGTGCGGATCGGTGAGCTGGCCAGGGCAACTGGGACGACCGCTCGTGCGCTGCGGCACTACGAGCAGGCCGGGCTGATCTCCTCCGAACGGGCGTCCAACGGCTACCGCATCTACGCGGAGCGGGCGGTGGTGCGGGTCCGCAACATCCGTTATCTGCTGTCCGCCGGGCTCACCCTGGACGACGTGCGCGTGTTCCTGTCGTGCCTGGACGGCGATGTGGCTGCAGCACCGCCCTCGGACAGGGGCTTGCGGGTCGCGCTGGAACGGCTGGCGGTCCTCAACGAACGAATCGCCGCCCAGACCGAGGCTCGCGACCGGCTGGAAGCCGCACTTCGGGAGCAGACTGGCGGTCGGACCCGCCCGGTGGCCTGACCAGTTGTCCAACCGCAATTCCCTATATCCCGGCTACTCACGCTCGTTGAGCACGGGTCTTCCGGCCCTCCGACCGCTCTTCGTCTTCTTCGTATGGTTCGGGATCCAGCGACCGGGCTCGACGGTGTCCAGTCCGGCGCGGCTCCGAAGCACCGGCCATCGATTGGGCTTCTTGATCGCTCGGGGGCGCTTCCGGTTGCACTGGGCCGAGAGCAGGCGGCTGCGTGCCTTTTGGCCGGCATCGGTGAGGGAGCGGGTGAGCTTGGCGGTGGCGGCGCCGATCTGGGCGGGAACGCTTCGGCGGATGATACGGACTCACCTCAAGTAGGAGATAGGTTCGACGTCCAGGGCTGGGTCGGCGAAGGCTGCTGCGTGAGCGAACGAGCGGATCGCGTGGTGGACGGCGAGTTGGGCCCAGAGCTTTTGCCGGACACCCTCAGGTATGCGCGATCTGATCCGACCACCGTGGTCGAGGTGGTTCTTGATCTCGTCGAAGGCCGGCTCGATCTCCCAGCGTTCCCGGTAGAGCTCGACCAGCTCGGCCGTCGGGTATTGCTCCGGGTCCAGCAGTGTCGTGCCCAGGTAGCCGACCGTGTCGTCCTTCAGCAAGGTGATGACGCGTTAGATCGTTTGCTTGGGCATGGTTCGGCCTCTCCCTCTTGCCTGGAGCCGGACCTTCCTGCCCGGTCGCATCATCGACAGGCAGGAACCGTCCGGCAGTTCTTCACGGGCGGTGCCGAGGTGGCTGGACTGGACTCTGACCAGCAGGTCCGCACCGGTCAGGGTGAAGGCGTGGGCGAACTCGACCGACCAGAAGCCGCGGTCGGCGATGGCCCCAAGTCGCCGGGCCTGTGGAGCTGGCCAGCGGGTAGGCGAGGCTGCGTTCGCCGTCGCGGTAGCCGCCGCGGCGGGCATCCACGACTCCGTGGGATCTGATTTCGGCGAGCACCACCGTCCTCACCTGTGGGAAACCGAAGGGAATGCCGCCGGTGGACAGTCCGTCGAACGTGTCGCCGTTGCCCACTGAGTCCGGAAGCTCGAACTGAGTGCAGTCCAGGGAGAGCGGCAGCAGCCCTCGCCGCCACGCTTCAGGAGTTCTGGCGTGGCGAGCGGTCCGGCCACCTGCCTGAACAGGCTCTCCAGAACCTCTTCGCCCAGGCGGAGCGCGCTCGGCACAACGACGATCGGTTCGCCCTCGTCAAGGCCTGGCTGCCCGGGATGCCGCTGGTAAGCACACGCAGCGCCTCCTCGTACGACTCCCGGGCGAACAGGCACAGGGCCAGGACGATATAGACGACCAGCCGGGCCGGCAGTAGGCCGCGCCGTTGCTCAGCGCAGATGGTCGGCCAGGTCCAGGATCGCTCCCGAGGTCGCCGCGGAGTGGAAGACCCGTTGCACCCGGCGGCATGAACCGTCGTCGTGCGGGACCCGCACGCACACCATTCCCGACGCCTTTGCGCAGTCGGTCGCCGCGCCCGCTCCACCGCCTCTGCAGGCTCCTCTTCGGCGCTCGTACCGTCGGCCTCGTCCGCCACCATCCGTCTCCCAACTCCCGAACCGGAACCGCGAAGCGGTGGCTGCCCGCAGGGGCCGAGGGGAGACGAGAATCTGACCGGCATGCTCGCAGCAAAGGTGCGTGGCCCCTCAACAGCCCCCGCACCAGACTGACCTACGGGCTCAAGATCCCAAGAGACGACCGGAGTCCACCGGGCGGGCACCAGCCTCACATGTCTTCGCGCCCGCACTGCGTCCCCGCTCGGGGCAAGCATCACAGCGCAGGCACGGGAGCAGTGGTCTCACTCGTACGGACGACAGGCCCCGCCGCCTCCGCGCGCGGCGCGCCACGTCACCCGAGCGCGTCCGCGTTGCGCGCTTAGGGTGACGCCCGGAGGTGGAGAATGCGATTGGGATTGCACGCGCTCGGTATCGGTGACGGTGCCCGTCCCGAGGTGATCCGTGCGGTGGCCGCAGCCGCGGAGACGCACGGCTTCGCGAGGCTCTGGTGCGGCGAGCACGTGGTGCTGGTGGATGCGTCCGCCTCCCGCTACCCCTACTCCGTGGACGGCCGGATCGCCGTGCCCGCGGACGCGGACTGGCTGGACCCGCTGCTTGCCCTGACCTTCGCGGCGGCGGTCACCAGCCGGATCGAGCTCGCCACCGGCGTGCTCCTGTTGCCTGAGCACAATCCGATCGTGGTCGCCAAACAGGCGGCCACACTCGATGTGCTCTCAGCCGGGCGGTTCAGCCTCGGGGTCGGGGTCGGCTGGTCGGCCGAGGAGTTCGCAGCGCTCGGAGTCCCCTTCGCCAGTCGCGGGCGGCGGACCGAAGAGTACCTCGCCGCGATGCGCACCCTCTGGGCCGAGGATCCGGCCTCCTTCGCGGGGGAGTTCACCCGCTTCGACGCGATCCGGGTCAACCCGAAGCCGCTGCGCGGCGGCCGGCTCCCGGTCGTGGTCGGCGGCAACAGCGACGCCGCCCTGCGCCGCGCGGTCACGCTCGCCGATGGCTGGTACGGCTTCAACGTCCCGGTGGCCGACGTCCCGGCACACATCGCCGTTCTCGCCGACGAGTGCGCCCGCCGCGGTCGCGCTTTTGACGAACTCACAGTCGCCGTCGCGCTGAGCGACGGCACCCCGGAGCACCTCCCCGTACTCGGTGCGGCAGGCGTCACCGAACTCGTCGTCGTCGGCGCACCCCCACCCGCTCCCGAGGCAGCGGCCATCTGGGTCGCGGAAATCGCCCAAACCTGGATTCGCCCGGAGGAACAACCAGGGCCAGCCGGGGCCCCAGCCGATGTTTTCACGCCCGCGAAGCGTCCCCAAAGACAAGATGACTGACCCGTGACTGGGCGTTTTGTCCCAGCGGGGGTGTTTGGGAAGTCCCGTGACATCAGCGGGTTGGGGCCGCGCGCAGAGGCGTGCGAGGGTCCGCCCGTGGAACGCGATGTGTGTGAGCGGGTGATGTGGCGATGGCCGGTGCTGCCGACTGTGTGGGAGGAGGAGATCTGGTCCTGTTCCTGGTGCTATGCCGCCACCCATGTGGGTGGCGAGCGGTTCGACATCTCATGGCCGCCGTAGCAGCCCATGGAAATGTGCTGGGAGAGGGCCGTCGCAGATGGCCTTCCTGCCAGTGTCTCCCATCGCTCAGTCCTTCTCCTCGTAGTGCCCCACGTAGAGTCGGGTCGGCGGGATCGACACGGTGCAAAAGCCTCCAACGCGGAGCGCGGAACCTGCCTTTTCGAGACGATATGGGCTCCATTCCTGATGGGAATCACCGTACGGGAGGGCGACTTGCCCGTTCCATCGGAAATCAGAGGAATTGTCGATCGTTCCCCACGGCCATTCCAGAGTGATGTAGCGATCTGCCTCGACCACCCGAGCGGTCGCCGGCTCACAGGAGACGATCACTTCGTCGCCTATCCGAGGAACCATGTCTGAACACCTTTGTTCCGGTCATGGGATGGAGAGGAACGGTCGAGACATAGCGGCTGGACAGCTCACCGGCAGTGAGGGGAGACAGGCCCGATTCTGGACCTCATCCTCCCGCTCAGGCGGTCCGCTCCTGGCGCTCGACCAGGACCCCATTCTCAGACCTGGTGCTGGCCCGGACCAGGGGGCACCAGGTGTGCTCCGGTGATCGCCCGCCAGCGGGCCTGCGCGGACTCCACCAGCTTGAACACCATCGCTAGGGCCACGGCTGGGCCGCCCGCGCCGCGGGTGACCTTGGTGCGGAGCTTGACCGTCGAGAACGTGGACTCGATGGGGTTTGTGGTCCTCAGGTGGATCCAGTGCTCGGCGGGGAAGTCGTAGAACGCGAGCAGTTTCTCGGCGTCGTCGGTGTTCTTCGCGACGTCCTTGGGCCACTTGGTGCCGTAGGTGCGCGCGATCGCCTCGATCGCCTTCTAGGCGTAGGTGCGGTCCTCGGCGTTGTAGATCTCCTGCATCTCCTTCGTCGCGCCCGGCTGCGCGGACTTCGGTAGGGCGTTCGTGATGGTGCGGGCCTTGTGGACCCAGCAGAACTGGTGACGGGCGACAGGGAAGACCTCGGCGAGCGCGTTCCACAGTCCCATGGCGCCGTCGCCGACGACCAGCTCGGGGGCGCGCATGCCGGGGCGGCGGCAGTCGCGCAGCAGGTCGGCCCACGACTCGGTGGACTCGCGCAGTCCCTCGGCCAGGGCGACCAGCTCCTTGGTGCCGTCCAGGCGGACGCCGAGCAGAACCAGGACACAGGAGTGGGCCTGGCCGAGCCGGACCTTGGGGTGGACACCGTCGGCCCACACGTAGACGTGTCGGTCTGCGACAGGTCGCGGTCCTGGAAGGCGGCGTGGTCGTCCTGCCGCTGACTGGTCAACCAGGTCACCGTGGCAGGTGACAGGCCGGCCGTGCCGCCGAGGAACTGCTCCAGCGCGGGCACGAAGTCGCCGGAGGACAGACTGTGCAGGTAGAGCGGGGGCAGCACCTCGGAGACCTTCGGGGACTTGCGGCACCACGGCGGCAAGATCTTCGAGGAGAACCGCTTGTGCTCGCCGCTGGTGTCGTCGACGCGCCGGTCGTTCACGCGCGGGGCCCTGACCTCGACCGGTCCGGCTGCGGTGACCACGGTCCGGTTCCGGTGGTGCCCGTTGCGGACCACCAGGCGGCGGACTCGCTGCTGCCTGAGCAGGCGGTGAACGGGGCGAGTGCGATGAGCAGGATGGCGGCGGTGGCGCGGCGCATGGGTCCCCCTGGAACACCTGGCGTTGAGGGGGCGTCATGGCTCGGCCTGCGTGATCGTTTCCGGGTATGCCTGATATGCCGCCCGCGGTGAGGCGAGATCGCGCGAAATGCAACTACAGGTGTAGTACTGACGCCCGGCCGTCACGGGTACGGCCGGGCGAGCGCCGGTTAGGACAGCTTCCATTCCCCGGTCTGCTCGGCGAACCCAGAGTCCATGCCGAACTGCACGACCGACACCTTCGACGCCTTCGGCACCTCGAACACAATCCAACCGAGGGCCTTGCCACCGGGCTTGAGCTTCACATCCGAGGACATGGACGGCCCGGCAGAGATGTCAGCGAACGCGGACTCGAACTGCTGCCCGTCGGCGTCACTGACCTGCGCACCGTTCGAGGGGCTGTCGTTGTAGGCGACGCTACCGGTGTTGACGAGCCGGAACTGGATACCGACGTACCGCTTGCCGGACCCGGGCGTGGTGAACTCGTCGGCACCCTTGGCGGGGTCGGCCACCTTGACGACGGTGACGTCGAGCTTGCTGCCGTCGTCGGTGCCCTTGAGAGCGATGGTGTCACCGACCTTGGCGACCTCCGGGGCCGCGGACTTCTTCGTGGCCGGCTTCTCCCCGCTGCCCTTGCTGGCGGGCGTGGAGGCCTGGGCCTTGGGCTTGTCGGTCACGGTGCTGCCCGAGTTGCAGGCGGTGATGGTGAGCGCGCAGGCCGCGATGGCGGTGGCGGCAGAGAGTCTGATGCGGGCGCGGTGGTTCATGGTCCCCCCAGGGTTTTGTGTCACGTGAGTGAAGGACATGTAAAGGACTCGTATGGTTGCACGTTTGACGAAAAAAGTTGCAACCCCCACGCAACCCGAACGCCCGTTCCGTCGTCTTCCAAAGCCAACTACCCCCACCGCATGTCCACTTCGGACATGGCGACGCCCCGTACATGGACCCGATCAACGAGATGCACGTATGCCGGCCGGGCCTGGTCGTGGTCGACGTCGCGGCTGCCGACGACGCCACCGCGCTCGCCTTCCGGCAACTGCTCGCCGACCGCAGGGCGACGGCGCAGCGGACGACGCGGGACGTCGACCAGCCCGGCGTACGGCTGCGTTGCTACCTGGACCCGCGCCAGTCCATCGGCCCGGCCGCGACATCGGCCGAAGCCTGCCGCAGGTCAGCGCAGACGGACCACGGTGACCACCGTGTGCCGGGTCGTGCCCGCCACGACCTCCACCACGACATCGCCCCCGGCAGGCGTGCAGGAGTCGCCGGCCTTCGTGAACGCGCGCCCGGGCTGGGGGACCAGGCGCGAGGCGACGGCGGCGGCGAGTGCCGTGGTCGGGTGCCGGGACAGCGCGACGCGTCCGTCGGGAAGCCGTACGGCGAAGGCCTTCAAGTGCCGGGCGGTGCCGGTGAATCCGAGCACGGCTGCCTCGATCGTGTCCGCGTGGCGGATCTTCAACCATGCGCTGATGCGGCCCGCTCGGTACGGGGAGGTGGTGCGTTTCGCGACGATGCCTTCGATGCCCGTGTTGTTCGCGCGGTGGGTGTGTCCCGCGCTGGTCGCGTCTCTTTGAGTTGGATCAGCGCGGGATCCGATGTCCCGTTGAGGAGGGCGTTCGTGTCGCTCTCAGGGGCTGCGGGAGGCCACCCTGAGGTGAGGTGTCGAACCGGCGTGCTGTCAGCCGCAGTTGCAGCCGGATGCGCTCTTGGCGTCGGCGACCGTGCTGTTCGGGTCGTCGGCCTGTTCAGCGGGAGTGCAGCAGGCGGTAACGCCGCAGCAGGAGTCGCTGCCCGTGCTCGCCTCAGCCTTGTTGCTGGTGGTGGGCTTCGTGGCGCGGACGACGGCGGAGTGCATGCCGTCGGCGACCGCGTGGGTGGGGCTGAGTTCGATGTTGGTGAACCCGGCGGCTTCGAGGCCCTGGCGGTACTCGGCGAAGGAGAGGGCTCCGGCGATACAGCCGACGTAGTCGCCGCGCTCGGCACGCTGATCGGGGGTGAGGGTGTCGTCGGCGACGACGTCGGAGATTCCGATCCGGCCGCCGGGTTTGAGGACCCGGATCATCTCGGCGAAGACGGCGGGCTTGTCAGTGGACAGGTTGATGACGCAGTTGGAGATGACGACGTCGATGGTGTTCGCGGGCGGCGGGATGGCCTCGATGGTGCCCTTGAGGAACTCGACGTTGGTAGCGCCGGCCTTCTGCTGATTCTCCAGCGCGAGGGCGAGCAACTCCTCGGTCATGTCGAGCCCGTACGCCTTGCCGGTGGGGCCGACGCGGCGAGCGGAAAGCAGTACGTCGATGCCGCCGCCGGAGCCGAGGTCCAGGACGCGTTCGCCTTCGTGGAGGTCGGCCATCGCGGTCGGGTTGCCGCAGCCGAGGGAGGCGGCGAGGGCCTCAGCGGGCAGGGTGTCGCGCTCGTCTTCGGTGTACAGGGTGGAGCCGAAGTTGTCGTCGATCTCGATGGCCTCGGGTCCGCAACAGGCGGTGCCGCCCGCGCCAGTCGACCATTTCCATAAACTATGAATATAAAAATGCTATGCTTCGAGCGTGAGTCGTCAAGACATCGCTCCTGGCGCGTCCGCCGCCATCGGGGCAGCCCTCTACGGCCTGGCCACCAGGGCCGCGAGACGCCTGCCCCGGGACATGAGCCTGACGTCCGCCGCCACCCTGGCCACCCTGGACCGGACCGGCCCGCGGCGCATCACCGATCTGGCCGCGGTCGAGGGCGTCACCCAGCCCGCGATGACCGCCCTGGTCCGGGTGATGGAGGAGTCCGGCCTGGTCGAGCGGCGGGGCGACGCGTCCGACAAGCGGGTCACGCTGGTGTGCCTGACCGAGGCCGGCGCCTCCTATGTCCGGACGCGGCGCCAGGCGGGCGTCCACGCGTTCGAGCGGTTGATCGGCGAGCTCACCGGCGACGAGGTCGAGGCGCTGGTGGCGGCCCTTCCGGCGCTGAAGCATCTGGCAGAGCTCGAAAGCCAGGACCGCGAAGGGCCGAAGCAGTGACCGGGCAGCCGGTCGGCGGGGCCGCGGTGAAGGCGTTCCCGGTGGCGTGTTCCGAGGCGCGGCTGCTGGTCCCCGCCCTGATGTTCATCGCTCTGGTCGTGGCGGCGGTCGCCAGCCTCGGGACGCCGCTCATCACCAGCGTGGCGACCTCGTTCCACGTCTCGCTCGGCAGCGCGCAGTGGACGCTGACCGTCGCGCTGCTCAGCGGCGCCGTCGCCACGCCGGTCCTGGGCCGACTCGGAGCCGGCCCGCACCGGCGGGCCACGATCCTCGCCACGCTGGCGGTCGTCGTCGCCGGCAGCGCGCTCACCGTGCTGCCGCTGCCGTTCGCGTGGCTGCTGGCCGGCAGGGCGGCCCAGGGCGTCGGGCTCGGGCTGACGGCGCTGATGATGGGCGTGGCCCGGGACCACCTCCCCGAGGAGCGCAGCGCGGCCGTGATCGCCCTGATCTCGGTGGTCTCGATCATCGGGGCCGGCGTCGGCTACCCGCTGGCCGCACTGCTCGCCGAGCTCGGCGGGGTTCGGGCCGCCTACGGCCTCGGCCTGGTCGTCACCGCCGCCGCCCTCCTGACCGCGTGGCGCTCCATGCCCGAAGCCCCCGAAGGCCGCTCCGCCCACGTGGACGTGGCAGGCGCGGTCGTCCTGGCCGCTGCGCTGCTCCTGGTGCTGTTCCTCGCCGGCGAACGGAATCTGTGGAGCCGGCACCTCGCCGTGGCGGCGGGCCTCGCCGTCGTCGCGGTGGTGCTGCTCTGCGTCTGGGCCGTCATCGAGCTGCGCAGCACGACGCCCCTGGTCGATGTGCGGGCGGTGCGGCACCCGGCGGTCGCCGGGGCGAACCTCGCCATGTTCGTCGGCGGGATCGGCATGTACCTCCTGCTCACGCTCATCACCCGGTACGCGCAGACGCCGCACGGCGCCGGCTACGGCTTCGGGCTGACGACCTTCGTCGCCGGGCTGGTCCTCATCCCGTTCTCGGTGCTGGGGTTCGTCGCCGGCAAGCTCACGCCGCGGGTCCGGACGCGGATCGCCGACCCCCTGCTCCTGGCCGGCAGCGCCGTCGTGGTCGGCGGCGGGTTCGCCCTGTTCGCGGCGGCCCGGTCGGACCTGGCCGAACTGTTCGCGGCGATGGGCGTGCTCGGCTTCGGCGTCGGCGGCTTCTCGGCCGCGATGCCCGGCGTCATCCTGGCCGTCACCCCCAAGAGCGAGACGTCGAGCGCCATGAGCTTCAACTACGTCGTCCGCAGCGTCGGGTACTCCCTGGGCAGCGCCATCGGCGGCCTGATCCTCGCCGCGGGCACCGGCCCCGGCCACCTCTTCCCCGACGACAGCGCCTACACCACCGCGGCGCTGGTCGGCATCGGCGCCATGGCGATCACGACGCTGACAAGCTTCGCTCTCGCCCGCCGACGCTCGTCCGAGACCAACCCGTAAGTCAGATGCACTCATCCCAACACTGGAGGTTCCATGCCCAAGGGCTACTGGGTCAGCGTCTACCGCACCATTTCAGACCCTGAGAAGCTGGCTGCTTACAACAAGCTGGCCGCTCCGGCCGTCAAGGCCGGGGGCGGTCGGACCTTCGTCCGTGGCGGTCGGGTCGTGGCGCATGATGCCGGAATCGCCGAGCGCACCGTCCTGATCGAGTTCGACAGCTTCGAGCAGGCCGTCGCGGCGCACGAGAGTGCGGCCTACCAGGAGGCGCTGGTCGCCCTCTCCGACGGCGTCGAGCGCGACTTCCGCATCGTCGAAGGCATCGACTGACCGAGGTCCAGTCGGATCTTCACTGAAGATCCACCATCTTGGTTTTCGCTGGTGCAGCTGCTGGTGTGGCGGGGTTCGTGGGTGCTCGTGCTGGTCGTGGGCGGCTGTCTTCGGTCTTGATCGTCTGTCAGCGGTCGAGTTCGAGGTTCGTCAGGACGAGCAGGGCGCGGAGCAGGTTGGTGGCGCGGGCGGGGCTCGTGCGGAGTTTGGTGAGGATGCGCCAGGTCTTCAGGTGCGCGAAGCCGTGCTCGACGGGGGCGCGGCCGGCGGCGATGATCCGGTTGGCGGTCTTCCGGCCGGTGGTGAGCTTGCGGGTGCGGGTGGCCTTGTAGCCGGTGACGACGACTTGGTCGTTGCAGTCCTTGCCGAGGCCGAGGAAGCCCAGGTCGGCCAGGGCGCCGAGGCCGGCCGCTTTCAGGTGCTCGACGCTCATCACGCTCGACCCGCACATCGGCCAGCTGCTTGACCAGCTCCTCTTCCAGCAGGTCCAGCTCGGCACGACGCGTGGCGATCCGCTCCAGCATCCCCTCATCCGTCATGACACTCCAGCGTAGGAACCGCACCGGCCACCACGAGCCGGAACAGCCCACGAACCACCCTGACGAACGATCTACACCCAAGACACCCGCACACGACCAGCACGAGCGCCTACGAACCCTGCCACACCAGCACCCTCACCAGCGGAATCAAGATGGTAGATCTTCTATCTCTCGGTCCTGCCCGGCTGGCTCGGACTGGAACAGACCACCCTGGACGTATCGGTGTGGGAGATCGCCCGCAGCGTGCTCACCTTCCTCGGCATCCCGCTGATCGCCGTGTTCCTGACCCGCCGGCTGGGCGAGAAGGCCCGGGGCCGGACCTGGTACGAGACCGAACTGATCCCCAGGATCGGGCCGTTCGCCCTGTACGGGCTGCTGTTCACGATCGTCGTGCTGTTCGCGCTGCAGGGTGAGGCGATCACCTCCCGGCCGCTCGACGCGGTGCGGATCGCGCTGCCGCTGCTGGTGTACTTCGCGCTCATGTGGGCCGGGTCCATGGCCCTGGGTAAGACCGTCGGCCTGGACTATCCGCGGGCGACCACGCTGGCCTTCACGGCCGCGGGCAACAACTTCGAACTCGCCATCGCGGTGGCGATCGCCACCTTCGGCGCGACTTCCGGCCAGGCACTGGCGGGCGTGGTCGGTCCGCTCATCGAGGTGCCGGTGCTGATCGGGCTCGTCTATGTCGCCCTTGCCGCCTGCCGCTTCTTCTCTCAACCCGCCCCGGTGACCGGCCAGTCGGCTGCCCTCGAAGAAGGAACCGCTCGTGTGTGAAACCGTCTCCGGCAAGCCGTCCGTGCTGTTCGTGTGCGTGCACAACGCCGGACGCTCCCAGATGGCCGCCGCCTTCCTCACGCACCTGTCCACCGGCCGGGTGGAGGTCCGTTCGGCCGGGTCCGCCCCGGCCGAGACCCGGCGGTCATCGAGGCGATGGCCGAGGCCGGGATCGATCTGTCCGCCGAGGTGCCCAAGGTGCTGACCATCGAGGCGGTCCAGGCGTCCGACGTGGTGATCACGATGAGGTGCGGGGATGCCTGCCCGGTCTTCCCGGGCAAGCAGTATCGGGACTGGAAGCTCGACGACCCGGCTGGTCAGGGCGTCGAGGCGGTCCGCTCGATCCGGGACGAGATCGAGGCGCGCGTCCGCACTCTGCTCGCCGATCTCCTTCCCGTGCAGTGACGCCTCGCCGGTACGTCAGCTGCAGGAGCCGATGGTCTGGCCGCCGCGGGGAACAGCAGCGAGGCGGGCCCGAGTTGGCGTGCCGGTAGCGGCCTGAGGACTGCGCTGCCGGATGATCTCTTCGTGCTGGGCGGCGATGCGGGACAGCGCGAGGATCTTGAACTCGCTCAGTTTCTCGATCGCCTCGCTCTGACGAGCCGCATGTTCCCGCAGTGCGTCGATCTCGGCTTTCAGACGGGCGATCTGGGCATCCCGGGGGTCCGGGAGGGTGCCCGCCTCGTGCAGTGCCTTCAGGCGGCGTACGAAGTCCTTGGCAAGATGCTGGTACGGGCCCTCCCGCACAGTGCCGTTGGGGTTCTTCTTCGAGTAGAACCCGGTGCGGTTGATCCCGGCCTCCGCGGCCAGCGTCTTGAGGTCGCAGCGTCCGCCGGGCGGAAGCTCGCCGCGCAGGAGGCGGTCCATGGCGGCCCGGATCGCTTCCTCGTTGCGCCGGCGTTCGCTGCTACTGATCTGTCCCATGCATCTCTCCGCGGTCCGCGGCGTCGATCCCGGCGACGATGCGTTCGGCGCGCTCGGCCTCGACGACCAGCCGGGCTCGCTCGTTCTTCTGGCCGCGTCCGATCTTGCTGATGAAGGCCCAGCTGGTGGCTGCCGAGCTCGCCCATACCTCACGGTGGCAGGAGTGATGGGTGGCCTGCGGGCCGCGGGCCGAGTCGCACATCCCGGCCAGCGGCCGGTCTCGCTCGGCGCTGCGGGCGAGGGTGAGACACAGGGCCTTGCCCGGGTCGAGGAACCAGCAGTAGTTCGCCAGCCCCAGGTGCAGGGCGCCGACCCGTCTGGCCAGCAGGTTGAGCAGTTCCTGATCGCTGCGCTTGACCGTGGGAGCCGTCACGTCCAGCTCTTCCAGCTGGCGCTCGACACTGGCGAAGAACGCCAGCAGGTCCCGGGCCCCGGGGCCGGAGGGGCGACGCCCGGCCTGATAGTCGCGGAACGCCCGCAGGGTCAGCGTCTGATTGCGGGACTCCTCTTCCTTGCCGACCTCGGCCAGGAAGAGGGCCTGTGCTCCGCCGGGACGGTTCGCATACCCCTCGGTGGTGGTGACGGACAGGTGCTTGAGCTGCAGCTTCGCCGCGAACAAGCCCCCGGGCCGGTGGGCGAGTTCGACCGCCAGGGTGCGTCGCAGGATGCGCGGGGTCAGGACATCGTCAGGCAGATGGGGCAGCCCCAGGCGCTGTCCCTCGCCGCCGTTGACCCACTCCCGCAGCTCCAGTTAGCGGCGGCACAGATCCAGGTGGGCGGGGAACAGGTGCGCGGCGCCCGGGTCGGCGAGCTCGCGCGCGATGCCGGCAGCCTCGTACGCCTCGGGCACCACCACCCACTCGTCCCAACTCCCGCCGTGGCCGCGGTGCTTGATGACCTTGCTCTTGAGGCGGTGCCGCACCCGGTTCGGACCGTAGGAGCAGGGCGCGAGCTGGCAGTCGAGGGGGAGTTCGATCAGCTCGCTGGTGCGCATGCCGCTCAGTGCCGCGATCGTGAGGATGCGGGCCGTACGGACGTGGCTGAGCAGTCGCGCCAGGCCGTCCTGCGTGATGGGCAGCGTCCAGGCAACCGCACCGGCGCCGTCCGCGCGGTCGATGAGTTCCGCACCCCGGCCCCAGCGCGGCTTGACACCCACCTCGGCGATGGCCTGCTCCAGCAGCGGACGGACGGCTGCGGTGCGCGGGTCGCGCAGGAAGCCGGGTCCGGGACGGAAAGGGTGGCCGCTGCGGCTGCGCACGCCGCCCTCCAGGGCGAGTGCCGCGAAGTTGACCTTCAGTAGCGGGTCCGCCCGGTCCCATCCATGGGTGAGCTTGTGGCGGACCGACCGGTCCTCATCCTGCTCGAACGGCTCCCCGCTGACCAGGTGGGCGCGGACGGCCTGCTCGAAGTGGGCCGTCGTGGCGGTGCGGACGGGGCCCGGTGGCTGGGGCCGCGGGGCGTCGCAGATCTTGGCCTGGGCCAGGGCCCGGGGTGCGAGGGTGTGGATGAGGAACAAGGTGGCGGTCAGCAGCGGGGCCATCACCTCGGCGCGGGCCGGGGGCGTCTTGTTCTCCCCGCTGTTCTTCGACACCCCGGCGACCACGTGAGCCAACTGTCTGTCCCAGGGGCGAAGGCCGCTCGGATAGTGGTCGGTGGTGAACAGTTCGCCGTAGTCGGCGAGTTCCTGCAGTACCTGCACCACTGTCAGCTGTGCGGGCCTGGCCGGCTCGTCCCCGGTCCGGCCGGCGCACCGGTGCTGCAGGTGCACGGTGCAGTGATGCTGGGTCACCTCCGCCAGGGACGTCACGCCTTGCGTGGTCAGGCAGTTCAGCCACCGTGTCAGCTGCTGGAACCGGTCGTGGCAGGTCCGCACCGTGCGCGGTACTCGGTGGGCGGCCGCAAGGACGCGGACGCGTTCGTGGCCGGGGGCGCACAAGGCCGTCAGGTACTCCTTGGCCAGCACGCGCCAGCGGGGATTGCGGATCTCGTCGAAGTTCCAGATCAGCACGCCGCGGGGGATTGAGCGGGGCAGCTGGTCGACCACCGTGAAGTCCCAGCGGTCCTGCTCGAAGCGGGGACCGTGCTGTCCGCGCCGAACCGGCAGCCCCGCGACGGTGCAGATGTCCGCGCCGTCGAACGCGGGCTCCGGCCGCGCTCGCGCGGCTTCGACGACCATTCGGTGTACTCCTCGGGTCGCAGGGGCAGTTCGCTGTCGAGGCCGGTCACCTGCTGGGCGGCGTGCTGCAGGGCGCGTTCCTCGAAACAGTCCGGTGTGAGCAGTTCGTCCAGCCGCTGGGCGTACGGGCCGAAGACGCTCAGGAACGCTGCGGCGGGCATCAGGCGCCACTGCCTGGCGAAGTACGCCCGCAGCCGCATCAGGTTGGGCAGGTGGCGGGGCGAGAAGACGGCCAGCGGACACAGCAGGCACACCCATGGCCGCGCCGGACACGGCTGCCCCGCCGGACCGTGCAGCCCCGACAGCTGATCCGCACAGCTTGCCGCGAACACATCCCGCTCGCCGCCCAGCAGTTCGGCCAGCGCCATATCGTCCAGTCGCAGCTGCCGGGCCGCCTGCGGGAAGTCACGGACGAAGGAGGCCAGGTCCTCGTGAGCGGCGATCACCACGGGCTGTGCATGGGCCCGGCGGACCAGGTCGCGCTGGGCATCCTCGATCACGTTCTCGGTGGCGGTCCGTTGCGCCGGGCTCTGCCCGGCCAGGTAGTGATCGCCCTCCACTGCCGGGGTGTGGTTGGGGTCGATCGTGGCCCGGCTGCTGCCACGCCAGGATGTCCGGTCTCGTGACGCCTCGACGGTGGTCCTGATCCGGTGCAGGTGGATCCGCAGCGGCCGCCCGGCATCGTCGACGAGCTGATGGTCGCGGACCCACGTGGCCCGCGCGGAGTTCTCGAACCGGCCCGCCGACCAGCCACTGCCGTCTCCCGGCCAGTAGCGCAGCCACAACTGCTCGCGCAGCTCGCGCGGAGCGAACCGCCGGGCGACGTCCGTGTGCTTCAGCCACTGCTTCAGCACGCGCACCGCCGGCCGGGACAGGGTCAACGACTCCTTGCCGGTGCGGCCCTTGACGTAGTCGAGCAGAACCGCCACGTCCCCGCTCCAGCGCACATCCCCCAGACCCAGGTCGGCGAGTCCGTCCGGCACGATCCCGGTACGGATCCCGAACAACAGGCGGTAGGCGAAGGCCACCGAGGCCCTGGGGAACAAGGCGGACACCGCCTCGTGGGCGCCATCGGGATACACGTCGCCCACCCGCCACATACGTCCCGGGCGGCCGTTGCGGGCGGCTCGGCCCAGGGCCTGCGGCCCGTGGTGCAGCAGAGAGAACTGGATGTTTTCCCGCGACAGCCGGTCGGACAACTCCCCACCCCGCGCCGCGTCCCGCAGCGCCTGCCGGTGCGCTTCCCACGCCTGCACCACCGCGTACTCCGCCGACGCGGTCAGCTCCTTCCACTCCCGTGCCGAGTAGGCAGGCAACGGGCGCCGGTTGCGGTTCAGCCGTGGATGAAAGGTCCGTCCGTCCACCATGTGTCGCACGTCCGGAGCCAGCACATGCTCCAGGTCGTCCAGACGTCGCAGCAGTCCCCGGTCATGCGCCTCATGCCGGTTGTCCCGGCCCATCCAGTACTCGGCCAGCACCGTGCGCGTCAGGGCGCTCGCGTCCCAGATGAAACCCAACTGATGTAGGCCGCACAGTAGTTGATGGATCGCGGTCAGGCGTCCCTTGACCGTGCCCGCGGTGCCGAGCCCGCCGTGCGGGACGACCAGATCCGCCAGGGCCCGCAGCAGCTGCCGTGCCAGCACCGGCAGCACATCCTCACGCAGCAGGCACTGTGCCCGACTCCCTTCGAGGAACACGCAGTCCAGGCCCAGGGGCTGCTCCGTCACCGTGGCGGGCATCAGACACCCACCTCGTGACTGGCGTCGGCGAACTCGTCGTCCGTCTCTCGTTGCGCCACCTCGTGATCGAGCAGCCCCCAACGGCGTCCGGACTCCACGTAGTGCTCGCGGAAGATCCGCAGCATGTCCAGGCGTCGCAGGTACTTTTCCGTGGTGAGCACCGAGGAATGGCCGAGCAGGTCCCGCAGGACCAGGAGCGGTTCGGTCGTCGTCAGGTAGTGCGACAGGGCCGCGTCGGCGTCGCTGCCCGCAGCCGACAGCCGCGCGGCCTGCTCGTAGAACCCGGCCACCAGCCGTTCCATCGTGGCCATCGCGAACGTGTGCCGACAGCAGTGCGGGTGCACGTGCGGGAAGCGCGGCTCGAACCGCTCGCGGATCCGGCGGGCCGTCCGTTCGAACACCGTGGACCAGGCGGTGAACGGGCTTCCATCGGACCGCACGGCCAGCAGCATCGAGCCACCGTCGGGGGCCACCAGGCGGAGGCGATCGGCGGGCCGCAGCGTATGCCACTGCACGCGCCGCCCGTTGACCCGGCCTCCGCGGCTGTCCATCTCGCTCACCATGAGCGGAGCACCCCACCGCTTCGGCGGCCGCCACACCGACCCTTCGCAGGCCGGCATGCGTTCCAAGGAGACGTAGGAGTGCCCGCGAGCGAGCGCGGAGTACGAGGTCCAGGTGACACGGAACTTGCTGCCCTTGGTGATCGCCTCCGGCAGCGGGAACGCGATCGGCATCAGCCGCGGCGCCACCGGAAGCGGCGGAACCTCGCAGACCAGCAGGTAGGAGAACTCCTGCAGCCGTGGACCAGACGACATCACGAGCTCGCCCATCGCGCTGTTGCGGGCCAGATGCCGTTCGCGATACCGGCCCGGCCCCTCGTCCTCGCTCCCGTCCGGCCGCAGGCCCGCCAGGCCGTTGATGAACGTCGTCGCGAAGTCGTCCTCCAGGTACTTGATCGTCACGTGGGCCTTCGGGACCCGCCGCCGCGCCTGATTGACCAGGACTTCGCGGACGGTCTCGGCGTAGAGCATCACCGCCTGCTCATAGGTGAACGGCACCGCCGTGGCGTACTGCTCGGCCATCGCCCACCGGTAGAACATCCCCAGCACGCTCATGTGCTGATTCCACGTGACCGCGCCCAGCCGCTGTTTGGAGTCCCCCGTGGCCCGGTCCACCGCGTACGTGCTCAGCAGGCCCTTCAGCCGGTCCCGGGTGTCGAAGACCTCGACCCCGTGCAGTTGGGCTGCCACGATCCAGTCCCGCAGGATCCGCGCGTACGTACCCCATGACGACGGCGCCGGACAGTTCTCCGTCGGCCGCAGCCGCCACCACTCGTTCGCCACAGCCGTCGCACGCACCCCGTGGCCGTCCTCAAGCAGGAGGTCGTCGTCGACGAGGAACGCCATCCCCTCGGGGATCGTCGGCTTCCCCGACAACCCCCAGGACTCCCAGCCCTCACTGGAGTAGAACGCCAGCTCCATGCCCCCGACCCTAGGGACGGGACACAGCGCACCACACCCCACAAACGCGTTCGAGCCCTAGCCCCCACGCTCCTTACGAGACACGGCAGTTGTGCGTAAACAACCGTGCTCGTTGTGGAGGGCGCTGCACCAGGTGAGTGCGGTGTTGCGGTCGCTGGTGGCGGAGACGGCCTGGATCGGGGAGTTTGCGGGCAGGCCTGCCAGGAGTTTGAGGAGGGTTGCGCGGCGCTCTCTGTACGGGCGCGGCCGGGCATCGCTGGACGGCAGTTGACGGTGTCGAACGCGATGTAGTGCGCGGGGTGTTGGGCGGCGAGCCGGAGGGCGCGGGCGGGGGAGGAGGCGGCTCGGGCTTGTGCGGCCTCGAAGCTGATCCGGCCGTCCTCGGTGGTGATGACGGCCTCGCCGTCGAGAACGGTCCCGGCCTGGAGGTGGTGCCCGGCGAGAGCGAGGTCTCCCCATGCGGCGGTGACGTCGCGTCCGGAGCGGGCCTGTAGCTGGACCCCGTCGTCGGTCCGCCACGTGATCATTCTGTGGCCGTCATTTTCCAGACTTCGGTATGTCCCACGAGACGGCTGAGGCCCCCGAGGCGGGTCGAGTGATGGGCCCCGCCCATCACGGCGCCGCGGCGACGGCGTTCAGCGGCACTCGGACACCCTCCGGTTCGTCCTGTCCGAGGCCACACCCGGCGGCCTGCTGCTGTTCCCCCAGCTGGTCCGCGCGAGCGAACTGTCCCCGAGCCAGGTGCGGGCAGGGTTCGCCTGGCTGTACGACGTCGTTACCGAACGTGGGTAGCCGCCCCTGAGCTGGACAGGCCAGGAGGGCTACCAGCTCGGAGCCGAACGACCCGCGCTCGAAGCCTACGAACACGCGGTGATCAAACAGGTACTCAACTTGCCGTTCGACCAGTGACCTGTGTGGTCATGGTGACGGTCGAAGTTCTTGTGCCTGCTTGGTGGCTTCGGCTTGTGTGAGTTCCGCGGCGCACGGACTCTGCATGTTCGCGAGTCATCTCACGGAGTGTGGATGATGATTCGGCGGTTCGCTGAGCGGCGGCTTCAGCCGCCTCGGTCCAAGCCCGCAGGACTTCGAGGGGCTGCTGGTGGCCGCAGGCCGCTTCAGTGCCGGACTGGTCACGTACGACGGCCTCGTCGCCGATGTTCACGTGGACGCTGACACCTTGGTCGTGGAAGACGACGTCGAAGGGTGCTTCGTGGGGGTCCACGCCCTGGGCGGTGGCGGTGCTGATCGTGAACTGTTCTTTGGGTTTTGTCCAGAAGTCCTCGCCCAAGGGCTCGACCCAGACCCCGAGTATCTTCTCGTTGTCGTTGTGCAACCTGAACTTCGGCATTGCCGCAGCACAGGCCGCGTGTGCAGCCCTCACTGGGCTCCTCCCGTTCGTGGCGTCGCCGGGATCGGCTTTCAGGATCACGACGGGGCGCCCCGGCACCTCGGCCATGATCATGAAGACCTTGCCGCGCACCTTGCAGACCTCCCACTCGGGGCCGAAATGAACAAGGCCGCGTAGTGGGTGCTCGATCCGATGCGTGCGCATGCCGCACGCGACCGCGCTGCGGTCGTCACCGTCTCGGTCCCGCGATGGCGTAGGCCGCGGTGCCGGCAACCGCGAGGACCAGGGCCGTCCAGGTACCCGCTGCCGTGCCGGACGGCAGCAGCATCCAGCTCGCCACCCGCATCGGCGCACTCGTCGGGGGCGGGGCAAGGAACGAGAACGAGAGCCAGGCGAACGGCAGCGTCCAGGCGTACTGGCCGCCCGAGAGCGCCGCGCCCAGGGCGCCCAGTCCTATCAGGCCCGCGCTGTCCCGGACGACGAAAGCGGTGGTGGCCATGGACTCGCCCATCGTCTGCACTGTCAGTAGCACCGCGGCGACGACCGCGCCGCAGAGCAGCACGTGTGCCGCTCTGCGGGGCACCCACCGGACCGCGGCCGTCCGGTCCAGCGCGAGGTCCTGCCCGCTGAGCCCGGTCGAGGCTGCCATCGCCCCCGTAGCGAGGACGAGCACGGGCAGCCGCGGATCACCGAGCCCCCCGCTGTCGTCCCGGGCGAGTGTCCACACCGCCACCGCGCTGATCACCACCGCGGCGAGCGACGCGGGTACCTGACGGGAGCGTGCGTACAGCGTCAGCCATCTCACAGGGACGCACCGCCCTTCAGCGCGGCGAACGCGTCGCCCTTGCAGGAGAGCGCGGCGGCGCGCATCGCCTTGATCCGCGAGAGCTGCTCGGACCACGGAAGCGCCTTGAGTTCCTTCCACACCGGGCGGGTCTCGGCGTCGACCTCGCGGCGCAAACTTGCTGACAAGGTGCCTGGAAGCGGCCTGAGGTCCCCGAGGACCCAGCCCACCGCGACGGTCTGCGCGAATTCATCGTCCCCAAAGCTGCTCCAGCCGACGGGGGAGCACCCTGGCACCATGCCTTTGGCGATCAGGGCCCAGGTCAGCTCCTCGCCCTTCGCGGCGGCGATGATGTCGTCGTCGAAGTCGAAGAGCACGGTCTTGCGGGACCACTGCGGGGTGGAGCCTTCCGGCAGTACGGTGGCGTTCTCCCGGACCGAGACCGGCGCCTGGCTGCCCAGGGCGCCATGCAGCCGCCGCAGCGCCTCCTTACCGGGACCCGCGAGGTCGGCGAGTCGCGCCTGCTGCGTCTTCGTCACGCACACCGGGCCGTCGCACACCAGCTCCGCGGCGGCCTCGTCGACGACGTAGATCCGGCGCGGGTCGGAGGGAAGGACGAGCAGAGCGATCACCGCGCCCGCCAGGACGGGCGTCAGGGCCAGCAGCCGGGCGCGCGGGCTCGCGGCGACCAGCAGCGCGAAGCCGGTCGCGGCCATGGCGAGCAGCCAGATCGTCTGCCCGACGTGCACGGAGGCGGAGAGCGTCACGAGTTCATCGCGCACCTCCTGCACCGCCGGTGACAGCAGGGAGACCCGGTTCGGCTCCGTGCTCGGGAGCCCCGTCGCCGTGGTCGTCTCCGTCCGCCCCAACGACATCTGCATCAGGGCCGTGAACACGAAGGCGCCCATGGCCAGCGCGGGCGGCGTGAGCACGGACGGCAGGGCCCGCCCTGCCCCCATGCCCAGCACGGCCCCCGCGACGAGAGAGAGTGCCCCTACCAGCGAGATCGGCAGCCACCCGAGGTGCGTGTACTCGGTGTTGGCGACCACCTGAACCGCGCCCACGAGGACGAGGAGCGCAAAGGCCGAGGCCAGCGTGATCGCCGTCGCGCCCGCCAGCGTGGCCGCGCGGTGCCGGGCGGGCCGCGGCGTGCTCGTCAGCAGCTCGGACATCTTCGAGCGGTGGTCGCGCAGGCCCTGCAGCGCCCCGAGCCCCACGGCGAGCGGCCACAGGTAGAACAGCAGGGAGCGGGTCCACAGGGCCATGGACGTCCACTGGGCCGTCCACGCCGTGGTGCCCGTCCACCACGATCCGGGAATCAGGTACAGGAACGCCAGCGCCGGCGTCAGGACCACGGCGCCGGCCCACGGGGCGACGGAGCGCTTCAGCTCGATACGCAGGACGCGGACGTTCACCAGGTGCCCCTTCCCTGCTCGGGGTTGAGCAGCAGCGCCGAGTAGCCGCGCTCCAGCGGGCTGTCACCCACGTGCTCGGGGCCGCCCACCGAGGCCAGCTCGTCCGGAGGGCCCTGGAAGACCAGTCGCCCCTCGGCGAAGAGCACCACGTCGGTGCACGCCGCGGCGACGTCCTCCACCAGATGGGTCGAGACGAGCACGCAGGTGTCCGTACCCAACTCCTGCAGCAGCTCACGGAAGCGCAGCCGCTGCGCCGGGTCCAGGCCGACCGTCGGCTCGTCCAGCAGCAGGATCGTCGGGTCGTTGACGATGGCCTGGGCGATGCCGACCCTGCGCACCATGCCGCCCGAGAGGGCTTTCATCCTCTCGTCGGCGCGGTCCGCCAGACCGACCCTCTCCACGGCGCGCTGCACGGCGGCGGGGATGTCCGCCTTGGGCACCTCCTTCAGCCACGCCATGTATTCGACGAACTCGCGCACCGTGAAGCGCTTGTAGTAGCCGAACTCCTGCGGCAGGTAGCCGATCCGGCGGCGCAGCGCCCGGTGTTCGCCCATCCCGCCCGCGGACTCGCCGAGCATCTCCAGGGTGCCCTCGGTGGGGCGCAGTACAGTGGCCAGCGTCCTGATGAGGGTGGTCTTGCCCGCCCCGTTGGGGCCGAGGAGGCCGTGTACGCCGATGCCCAGCGACAGGTCGAGCCCGTTGACGGCCATCCGGTTCCTGCCGACCCTGACCTTCAGTCCGGTGGCCTGGATCTGCCAGGCGTAGGCCGTTGGTGCGATGTCGGCCGCGCTTACCGCGGACATCATGTGGTGTTCCTTTCCGTTGGTCATCGATGGGTTCCCAACACGGAGTACGCGCCCCTGCGTGCGATCACGACAGCGGTACCGAGTGCCAGGACCAGTCCCCACACGGGCAGGCTGCCCGTCTGCAGGGCGAAGGTCGTACGGCTGGTGGCCAGGGTCGGCGCCACGACGGCGGCGGCCCACACGGCCGCCAGCGCGACAGCGGCGCGGGTCACGCCGACGACACCGCCGAGCGCCAGGGTCGTCGAGGTGAAGGCCAGACAGGGCAGCAGCCACTGCGCGGCCGTCACACCGGTCGCCCATCCGGCCACCAGCAGCACGGGGACGACCACGGCGAGCACGGACGCCGTGCGCCGCAGCACCAGGTACAGTCCCGCCCTCGGCGCGGAGGCCGTCAGCTCGTACGCCGGGTCCAGGCCGCGCGACCACGACGCCGCGACGCCGAGGACGGGCAGGATCGGCGCGAGCAGCAGCACCAGCGACACCTCGCCGAAGCCGGTGTCGACCAGGTCGAGCAGGAGCGCGAGCAGTGTCACGCTCACGACCATGGCCAGCCACGGCACCATCGTGGGCGTCATCCACCTCGACAGCCACGCCGACCAGCGCCGTTGGCGCGGCATCGTGGCGGTGGCGGCCAGCTGGGGTTCGAGGTCGGACCACACGGTGCCGACCAGCGCCGCCACGGCGGGCGCCTCGGCAGTGACGGCGGCCGACAGCCGGTCACGACACACCCCGCACGCCTCCAGATGGGCCTCCAGGGCCCACACCTCGTCGGCGGCGATGTCCGTGTCGCCGCGTGCGTAACCGTCGATGATCCGCTTCGACGCGTGTTCCAGGCTCATGCCAGCGCCTCCCGCATCGCGATCCGGGCCCGGCGGGCACGGGTCTTGACCGTGCCCTCGGGCAGTCCGAGCAGGACCGCGGTCTCCCGGACGGACAGCCCGTCGAGCACCATGGCCTGCAGTACCTGTCTGAGTTCCGGCGCGAGGCGCCGCAGCGCGTCGCCGACGTCACCGCCGACGGCCGTCGCGAGTGCCTCCTCCTCGGCGGCGGGCGCCGCGTCGGGGAGAGCGGCGGCCGCCGGCGGCTCGGCGTGGTGGGCCCTGCGCCGGAAGGCGTCCACGAGGCGGCGTGCCGCGATCGTCCACAGCCATCCTGCGGCTGTCCCGCCCGCCGAGGACCCGGCGAACGCGCCCGCCGCGCGCCACACCGCCAGATACGTCTCCTGCATGACCTCGGCGACGATCTGTTCGTCGGCGCAGCCGCAACGCCATCCACGGCGCGGTGCGCCGGTACAGCTCCTCGAACGCCGCGCGGTCACCCCTGGCCACCAATTGGACGAGACGCTCCTCGTCCAGCGCGCTCGGTGCCTTCCTGACTGATCTCACACCGGCTAGACGCCCGGGCCGGGCCCCAGGTTTTCCCCCCGACGTGATCCCCGCCACATGTCGGAGAACCCGTGGGCTCCGCTCAACTGAAGTTTCGACCGTGGGGCACCGAGCACGACGAGAAGACGACGCTGACCAGCGCATCTCCACCCGCGTCACGCAGTGGCCCGAAGTGGAGGCCGCCGTGAAGCCGGCCGGGGAGATCCGCTCCTCCGGCGTCGCAGTCTCTCTCGTCGTCCATGAACACAAACGGCTCGGCTGCGGCACCGAACTGGCCATGCCTGCCGAAGAGCTGAAGGCGAGCGACGTCGGCTTGGAGTTCCTCACCGCGGCGATGAGGAGCACATGACCGCCGTGATGCGACCCCGGTCGCTACTTCGCACCGTGGGTCAGAGGTAGGAGACCAGGGCCTAGAGGCCCTTGGGTTCTGTGGAAAGTGAAGGTTCTTCAGGGGGAATCCGCCGCGGGTTGGGTGCCGACATTCTGGGGGATCGGGCCGTGGGTTCGTGGTGAGGTGGCGGTATGGGCAATCGACGAAATACGGCCTGCGAGGTGACGGAATGCCATCTGCCGGGTCAGCGGGCCGGGCGTCCGGCTCGCGTCCGGCGGCGCTTGCTGCCCTCTGCCCGCATCGTCGTTGCCGAGGGTCCGTCAGCGGGCCGTGGGCCGTGGCGCTCTATGCTCCTACGGCCTCATCCTCCCGCCGCGGAGGGCGGGCCGCGGCATGCCACCGTTGGTCGGACGGGGGGGAAGGGGCGCCATGGGGGAACTGTCGGAGCTCGAGGAGTGGGTCGCAGTGATCGATGCGTGCATCGAGCCCATCGCGACGAGGCCGGTGGATATCACCGACCCCGACTGGATGCGGAAGATGCAGGAAGGCCCATGTCCGCTGGACGAGGCGGGGATCCGGCCGGAGGCCGAGGCGGCGCTGCGGGACGTGCTTTCCCTTTACGAGGAGGGCGACGAGGACGTCCAGGCCGCCCTGCGCGCGCTCGTGGAGCGGTGCCACTCGTTCGGCTGGGCGACGACGCTGCCCTTCGAACCCACGCCCCAAGGCTTCCGGCGGCGACTGGTAGAGATGTCGGTCGAGGATCAGGGCCGCGACACACGGGACATGATGGTCGACCTCAACGGTCTGTGCGGGCAGGCCCGGGACGCCGGTGTCCACATCCCGCCGCTCCTGCTGGACGTGGCCGAACTCTCCAGTGAGGTCGACAAGTACGGGATGGGTTCCACGCGGGACATCCTGCTCCGGGCGGCCGGAAGGGAGCCCAGCGGGCTCTGGTGAGCGCGGGGCACGGGAACGGGCCGCCGCTCCTCCCTCCGGAATCGGGCGCTTCAACTATTCCGGCAGCGTCGAGAACTTCACCGTTCCCCCTGGCGTCACCACGATCAACGCGCGCTGCTGGGGTGGCCGGGGCGGTGGAGGCGGCGCTGGGGGCGGGGTGGTTCCGCCGCCTGGGACATCGTCGTCGTGCCCAGGGAGACGCTGCGGGTTGTTGTCGACCTGGGAGGAGGCCCGTCCGGCGGGGGCGGTATGAGCGGCTTGTTCAGCCAGCGGCTGGGGCAAACGCTTCTGATCGCCGGAGGAGGTGGAGCGTGCGCGTTGGGTATCTCTGGTGCGCGTGGTGGTGCGGGTGGCGGCACCAGCGGTTCCGACGCACGGACGCACTCGGAGGACGGGTGGACAGGGCTTTGCCGAGTAGCTCCTCCTGCCGGTCAAGGAGCCACCGGATATCGATATGCAGCCAGATGGGCAAGGTCAGGCTGCCCGGCTGCTGGTGTGAGAGGGCTGGGGGAGACCCCCGAAGTCACGGTCGAACGCTTCGGCGATGCCGGGCTGCGCGATGGCATTGCGGAACTCGGCGGTGGCCACGCCCAGGTTGAGCTGGTTCTCCTGCTCGATGGCCAGCTCGGCGAGGAGAGCGCGCACGCGCGGGTTCTCATCTCCCGTGTCCTTGTCTCGCGAGCGAAGTCCCTTGTCCGACCTGGAAGTGAGACAGGCCAGGTCAGCGCGACACGGGCGGTCTACCCCCTGCCGGACGGCGTGGAAAAGCACACGGAAGCGAGGCGAACTCGCGGGGACATCGCGCGAGACAGCCTGCATCAGCACTGGTCAGCGCCATGGCAGGGCGTCTGAAACGGGAACCTACATCCTTGTAGGGTCCCGCTTTGTCGTGTCGTATTCCGCGCCGTGATGTCGTCGCCATGTCGGATACGGCACGGACGATGATCCGTCGGCGATGGCGTGTCTTCCGGCACGCCCGCCAGGGCGACACGTACCGGTGCGGGCTGTGGCTGGGCGGCTGCGGGAGCCGGCTGAGGACCAAGCTGTACGTCGATAGGGCCTGTTCCCTGTCAAGTTCTGCGTGTTGAAAGAGGGTTTGGCCTGTAGAGCGGCCGTCGCATGCCCGGCCGAGGCGTCCGGGCTCAGGATTCCGTGCGGAATTGCTGGAGGAACTCCTGGAAGGTGTGGACTTCACTGCCAGTCAGGGGGGCGCCGTGGGCGAAGCCGACTGCGTTGAGGTTCTGGGGGATGCGGGCCAGGCTGCCGGGCCGCAGGCCGGGATCGGCGGCGAGTGCGGCGGGGCCGATGGCGAACTTTCCGCGGTTGAAGGCTGCGTCTCCCATGAGGATGGTCCGGCTCGGTTCGTGCATCAGCACGATGTGGCCGGGTGAGTGGCCGGGGGTGTGGATGACGCGCAGCCCGTCGCTGCCCTCCACTGTGTCTCCGTCGGTGAAGGTGCCGTCGGCGGTGGTGGGGGTCCAGTGGAGTTTGGGCAGGTGGTCGATGAAGCGGCCGACGGCGCCGGAGCGTCCTTGGGTCGGTACGCGTCCGGCTTCCAGCCAGGCTCGGTCGGCGTCGTGGATGAGGATGTGTGCGTCGGTGTGGCGTCGGAGTTCGGCGGCTCCTTGTACGTGGTCGGGGTGGGCGTGGGTGAGGACGACGCGGCGGATGTCGGAGGGCTTGCGCCCCAGGGCGGCGACCGCGTGGAGCAGCACGCCGGGGGCCTTGGACCAACCGACGTCGACCAGGGTGAGGCCGTCGTCGCCGTCGACGAGGAAGGCGTTGTCACGCTTGCTGGTGGCGATCTGGGTGACGCCGGGAGCGAGTTGGCTGTGCATGGAGGTTCCTTGAATTGAGGAGGGTGCGATCCCTGACGGGGAGAGAACGGCTCAGTGGCCGCGTGCGGCCGGAGCGGGTATGTACCCTTCGCGCGCGAGTTTGGGCAGGATGCCGCCGTTGGCGAGGATGTCGAGGACCAGGGGCGGCAGCGCGCCTCCGGTCAGGCGGGTACCGGTCGCGGGGTTCTCGGCCCATCCTTCGGCGAAGTCGAGGCGGGCGGTGTCACCGTCCGTGAATTCCTTGGTGGCGCCTGGGACCGTGAGGGCGGGCAGGCCGTGGTTGATGCAATTACGCAAGAACAGGGAGTTGAACTCCTCCGCGATCAGTGCGGCGATGCCCAGTTCACGGAACAGGGCAGCGACGGGGCGGGAGGAGCCGAGGCCGAAGTTGCGGCCCGCTACGACGATGTCGCCTGCCTCGACCTCGTCGCTCCAGCCGGGGCGGAGTTCGTAGAAGATGTGCTTCGCGGCTTCGGGGACGGGCAGTTTCATGGCGAACGCGGGGTACATGGCGTCGGTGGTGACGGAGTCGCCGACGGTCCAGACACGGCCGGTGATGAGGGTGTCCATCAGGTGAGTTCCCCTCGCGGGTCGGTGACGTGGCCGGTGAGTGCGGAGGCGGCGACGGTGGCCGGGGAGGCCATGTAGATCTCCGCTTCGGGGCTGCCCATGCGGCCGGTGAAGTTGCGGGTGGAGGAGGTCAGGCAGACCTCGCCGGGGGCGAGCAGGCCCATGTGGTAGCCGAAGCAGGCGCCGCAGGTGGAGTTGGTGATGACCGCGCCGGCGTCGGCGAGGTCCTGGAGGTAGCCGGCGCGCATGGCGTCTTTGTAGACCCGCTGGGAGGCCGGAGTGATCAGCAGCCGCACCCCCGGAGCGACCTTGCGGCCGCGTACGATGTCGGCCGCGATTTTCAGGTCCTCCAGCTGCCCGTTCGCGCAGGAGCCGATGAAGCACTGGTTGACCGGCCGCCTCTCAATCGCCGAGACGGGCAGGGAGTTGTGGCTGACCGTGCCGGGTCGGGCGACGTGCGGTTCGAGGGTGTCGAGGTCGACGGTGCGTATGGCGGCGTAGGTGGCGTCCGGGTCCGGGTCGGCTGCTTCGTACGTGTCGGGGGCGACTGCGCGTGCGGCGAGGAAGTTGCGGGCGAGGGCGTCGATGGGGAAGGTGGAGAAGTCGGCGGAGATCTCGGCGCCTTGAGTGGCGATGGTGCGCCGGTCGTTCATGGGGATCGAGGCGAGGCCCGGTCCGCCGTACTCGAGGTTGTGGTTGGTGGCGTCGCCGTAGGTGCCGGCGATGTACAGGAAGATGTCCTTGCCGGAGACGGCGGCGGGCTTGGTACCGGTGAATTCGTAGCGGATGGTGGGTGCGGCCTGGAACCAGGTCTGGCCGGTGCACAGGATCGAGTACACCTCCGCCGGGCCGAGTCCTCTGGCCGCGGTGTTGTAGGCGCCGCCTGCGCAGGTGTGGGAGTCGGTGCAGGCGAGGATCTCGCCGGGTCGGGCGAGGCCGTTCTCGGCGATGACCTGGTGGCAGATGCCGTGGCGGCCGACGTCGTAGAACTTCTCTATGTGGAAGTCGCGGGCGAAGGTGCGGGCGTGGGTGCCGCCGATCGCATCGTGCACGTTGGGGGCTGGCACGGCGTGGTCCATGATGACGGCGACCTTGTCCGGGTCGTTGATCTTCAGGGGCTGGACCCAGCTGGTGGCGAACTGCAGGTCGATCATCACGGTCATGTCGACGTCGCAGACCACCGTGTCACCGGCGCTGACCTTCTCCAAGCCTGCTTTGCGGGCGAGGATCTTCTCCATCATCGTCATGCCCATCAGGCACCGTCCTCTGAGTTGTCGCGGTAGCGCTCGCCGATCGCGGACCACTCGCGCAGGCCGACGAGTTCGAACAGACCTTGCGGGCCGGGAGTGGCCTCGGGCATGGTGCCGCCGAGGCGGCCGAGGGCTTCCAGCCCGTGCAGCACGTAGGGGGCGAGCAGGGCGCCGGGGTGGATGGCGATGCGGTAGCCGAGTTCGGCGAGCCGGCCGGGTGCGGTGTCGGGGGTGAGGCCGCCCTGCACCATGTTGATCAGCAGCGGGGCATCGACCTCGGCGGCGATGCGCTCGATTTCCTCGACGTTCTGCGGGGCCTCGACGAAGAGGACGTCCGCGCCCGCGGCGGCGTATCGGCCCGCGCGGTCGATGGCCTCGTCGATGCCCAGGGGTCCGCGGGCGTCGGTGCGGGCGATGATCACGAGGTCGGGGTCGGTGCGGGCCTGGAGGGCGGCATCGAGCTTGTCGGTGAACTCCTCAGGGGCGATGAGTTCCTTGTCGGGCAGGTGTCCGCACTTCTTGGGGAATGCCTGATCCTCCAGGTGGAGGGCGGCTACCCCGGCCTTCTCGTACTCGCGCACAGTGCGTGCCACGTTCATCGGCGCGCCGTAGCCCGTGTCGGCGTCCGCGATCAGCGGGATGCCGTCGAGTGCGGTGATAACGATGCGGGCCCGCTCGGTCATCTCGCTCTGGGTGAGCAGCCCGATGTCGGGCAGGCCGAACCCGGCGACGGACACACCCGCACCGCTCAGGTATGCGGCGCTGAAACCGGTCCGGGCCACGAGGTGGGCGGAAAGGCCGTCGAACACACCCGGGGCGGTGATCAGGCTCTCCTGGGCAAGCAGGGACCGCAGCCGGCCACCCGCGGTGGCGGAACTTCCGTGCGGGGACAGTGACATGGGGATTCCTCGCAGTTCGTGACGGGTCAGCCGAGGACGCTGCGGGCGGGTGCGGCGAGCAGTTCCACCAGGCGGCCGAGATCGGCCTGGCCTTCAAGGTCCAGGACGATGCGTTCGATCTCCGCGGCCCGGTCGGCATCAATGACAGCGGCGGTCAGCGCCTGCCACTTCTCGCGGATCTCTGTGTTGGTGAGCGGGTCGTCCGGGCCGCCATGGGGCTGGTTGAGTGCCTGGGTCAGGATCTCGCCGCCGCGCAGCGTGAGCGTGAGGCGGGTGTTGTAACCGCGCTGGGTCCAGGTGGGGTCCTGCGGCTCGTCGACCTGCTTCACCTCGGTGCGGCCGATGAGCTGCCACACGTCGTCGGCGTCGATCCGGGCGGGCGTGAACTGTTCGGGCCGCACGTGACCGTCCAGGAGAGCGACGGCGGTGGCGTAGGCGATGTTCATCTGGGCGCCGATGGTGGTCAGGGGGCGCTCCGGGTACCACCACCCGTGGTGGTAGATCGCCTCAGGAACCTCGATGAGGATGGACTCGATGGCGTCGGCTCTCAGCGTGCGGCCGTCGGTCAGGGCGATGGCGGCGTCGATGGCGGGGTGGAGTCCGCCCATCGCCGCGTGGATCTTCACCGTGATCTGCTCGGTGTTCCACACCTCGCCCAAGTCCTTGGTGATCTGGGCGGCGTCGGGGTCGTGGCCTTCACCGAAGGTGGACAGGAATCCGCCGTAGGGGCGCTCGAAGACCCTCTTGATGCCGGTGTATCCGGCCTGGGCGAGACCGGCGGCGTAGAAGCCGTTGCGGGAGGCCAGACCGTGGTGCATCCGCTTGGACATCGCCTCGTACTGCGCGGCCATGAGACCCGCCGACTGCGTTGCGGCCAGGCCGAGCGCGTCCTCGAAGGCGGCAGCATCCAGGCCGCGCAGCACCCCGGATGCGGCGGCGGCCGCGTGCGTGCCGAAAACCGAACCGGAGTGCCAGCCGCGCGAGAGCATCTGCGAGCCGTGCAGTGCCAGGCCCACCCGGGTTCCGGTCTCGAAGCCCAGAACCGTCGCCCGCAGGAACTCCGCCCCGGAGACCGATGGAAGCCGCGAGGCGGTGGACAGCAGCGCGGGCAGGACCAGGGAGGTGCTGTGCAGGGGGGCGGCCGGGTAGTAGTCGTCCAGCTCGAAGCCTTGGATGAGGGTGCCGTTCAGCACCGCGGCCGCCGGGCCGCTGGTGGTGCGCCCCCAGCCGATGACCGGGACGTCACCGGCGCCTTCCAGGCCCAGGACCGCTTCGACGGCCGTGCGTGACCACGGAAGCTGGGCGCCGATCAGCGCGCAGGCCAGGCCGTCGAGCACCAGGTGTGCGGCCCGCTCCCGCACGGAGGCGGGGATGCGTTCCAGCGTGGTGGTGGTCAGCCAGGTGGCCAGCTGACCCGTGGGGCCGGCGGGGTCGGTGGGCTGTCGAGTGGTCGTTGGCGTCGGTGCGGACACCGCGCTCACCTCCTATGTCGTAGGCCCGGATCGGGCAGAACGAGTGGTCCGGTCTCCCACGTCTCTCATTATAATTTATAACATCTATTTTTATGTGATCGCTGGGTAGCATGTGCGAGTGGCACTGAAGCGAACTTCTCTCCCCCGTACCGCCGAGGCTGTGGCTCTGGCGGAACTCCGCGACGCGATCGTCCGCGGCGACCTGGCCCCCGGCGCGCCGATCCGCCAGAGCGCGGCCGCCGAGGAGCTGGGGCTGAGCGTCATCCCCGTACGCGAGGCGCTCAAGACGCTCGCCGGGGAGGGGATCGTCACCTACGTCCCGCAGCGCGGTTACACCGTGACCGAGCTCAGCCCCCACAGCGTGGACGGCATCTTCCGGGTCAGGGAACTCCTGGAGGGCGGGGCCGAGGCGAACGCGGCGGCCCGGATGCGGCCTGAGGACATCGCAGCGATGCGCACCGCGCTGGATGCCCAGCGTGCCGCCGTCGCCGGAGCAGATGTGCAGGGCGTGATCTCCGCCAACCGGAGTTTCCACTTCGCCCTGCTCGACCGCTGCGACAACGAATGGATGCTGCGCTTCATCCGGCAGCTCTGGGAAGCACTGGAACCGCACCGCGCCCTGTCCTACCGCCGCGGGGCCGCCTCCGGCGACCACACGCGGATCGAGACGATCCTCGCCGAGCACGACGGGATCGTCACCGCCTTCGAGGACGGCGCCCCAGCCCTCGCGCTGCGCTTGCTGGCCGAGCACCGTACGCAGGGGCGCTCCGATTTCCACCGGCTGCTCAGTTCCCCCGAGGGCCAGTAGGGCGCTCGCCGCTCCCTTGCCAGGTCGCCGCCGACGAGCGCAGGAACCGGGAGAATGCCGTTCACAGGAATGCCTTCCTGATCCGGTGACGCGCCTTCAGGCCGTCAATACGAGTGCGGGTGCAGGAGGTCATATTCCTTCGAGGCGGACCGCGTTGGTCTTGGGGCCAAGAACGGCGACCGCCACGCTCATCAGCGCGATCAACGCGCCGCATATCAGGTACAGGGGGCCCGCGCCGAGTGCGTGGAGGATCGTCAGGGTGCAGAACGGCAGGACGGCTGCCACCAGTCGGGAGAGAGCGTAGGCGCGGCCCAGGGCGGTGTTGCGGACCTCGGTGGGGAACAGCTCGGCCCCGTAGGCGCGCGAGACGGTCGCGTTGATGACGCTGATGAGCGTGGTGAACAGGCCGGAGGACACGATTGCCCACGCACTGCTGCCCAGGCCGAAGGCCGTGCCGGCCACGGCGACCAGCAGTGAGGAGACGATCACCAGGGTCCTGCGCTGGATCCGTTCGGTCACCTGCATCAGCAGCAGACATCCCAGTGGGTAGCCGAGCGCGGTGAGCGCCGAGTACGTCAGCGACTCGACCACAGTGAACCCCTTGTCCAGCAGCACGAGGGGGGCGATGGAAGTGAAGCCGTAGAAGCCGATCGGGCCGAGCGCCTCCATCGCACACACCAGCAACGTGCGCCGGCGCAGCTGCGGCCCCCACAGGCGGAGCTGGGCCGCGTGGTCGCCTGAGGTGGCCGATGGGGGTGCGGATACCGGATGCAAGGCGACAGTGCGGCCGGGGTTCTCGATGCCGGTGGCGGGTGCCGAGTGTCCGGCGCTTGCCTCGATACGGGTCATGGCGTCAAGGGCTTCGCCGGGTCGGTGGGTGGCCAGCCAGCGCGGGGATTCCGGCAGGCGGCGGCGCAGTACCCACACGATGACGGCACCGCACGCGGCGAAGGCCATCAGCCACCTCCAGCCGGCCACGCCACCCAGACTGTGCGGCAGTTTCGCGGCCAGCAGTCCCGCCACCGGCACGGCCAGCATCCCGAGCCCGTAGGCGCTGGCCATCATCCGACCGCGCCGGGGCGTCGGCATGAGTTCCGTCAAGTACGTGTCCACCAAGGCGAGCTCGGCGCCCAGGCCAATTCCCAGCAGGACACGCAAGGCGATGAGCGTGGCTGCGTCGGGTGCGAAAGCGGCACCCACGGACAGCACCGCGTACGCGACGAGGTTGATCTGGAACATGCGCCGGCGTCCGAAGCGGTCGGCGAGCCCGGACAACAGCAGGGCTCCCAGCAGTTCACCCGCAAAGGTCGCACCGATCAACGCCGACTTGTCGGTCGTGCTCGACGCCCATCCGCCAGGCAGCAGCGGCACCAGCAGACTGCTGAGGGCGACCTCGAAGAAGTTGAAGAACGAGCCGAGTCCGACGATCAGCAGGACACGGCGGTGCCAGCGGCCCACCGGGAGGGCGTCGAGGCGGGACCCGACTGCCTCCTGCACACGAGCGGCGTCCGCGGTGTTTCGCACGGCGCGCGTTGTGCCGGGAATGTCAGTCATTGCACCATCCAGTTCCACTATTTGCAACCTGGTCTTCACGGCGGGGGCAGAGAGTGACAGGCGCGTAAAGCCGCGTCAAGGAGATACGACACACACAAGTGGACTCGTGAGGACCTCTTGTCCGGGAGGGACCGAGGCCCTAGTTTTAGATACTGGATCTGAAGATATGGATTGTGGAACAGGGCGACAGGGTGGCGGCATGACAGCGGCACGGACCGAAGGTGGCGACACGGCCAGGCGGGCCCTGCGCCTGCTGGAAGCGGTGGCCGCCGCGAGTTCACCGGCCGCCCTGCAGGACCTGGCTGACACGGTCGGGCTGAGCAAGTCCACCGCTTACCGGTTGCTACGTGTCCTGCAGGAAGAGGAGTACGTGACCCGGGCTGACGCCGGCGGCTACCGCGTCGGAGCCCGCCTGATGGGGCTTGCGGCCGAAGTGATGCCGCGCGCCGACGTGTTCGCCGGGGCCCGCCCGATGCTGCGGTCCCTGGCCGACCTGTCTGGTGAGACGGCCACTCTGCACCTGCGTGCGGGCGATGAGGCAGTGTTGGTTCTCGGCGCCGAGAGTGACTACGAACTGCGCAGGGCCGCCAGGATCGGCTCGGCCACCCCCCTGTACCGCGGCGCCAGCGGCCAGGCCATCCTTGCGTTCCTCCCTGACCCTGAGATCATCGCGATCATGCGGCGAGCGGGCGAGGCGGCGCACGCCGAAGAAGTCGAGCGCGCCCTCGCCTCGGTGCGCACCAACGGCTACGCCCTGTCGCAGGCGGCCAACCATCCGGGCCTGCTGGGGATCGCCGTACCCGTCCTGACCACATCTCTGCAAGCGGTAGCCTCGGTCGCCATCTCCGGCCCCTCCGACCGCTGGACCGCCCGGCGCGCCACGGCCATCGCCGACCTGCTCACCGAGCGGTGCGCCCGCCTGGCCTCGCTCTTCGAGACATCCTCGCCCGCAGCGACTCCCGGCTGAGCGTCTGCGAGGCCGTCGAGCCAGCTCCCGCGCTGAGGGCTGAGCAGAGACTCCGGTGTTCCGGCGCAGGTGCGGTCATGTCGGCAGCGCCCGGACGGCATCACCGTCCTGGAGTTGGACCTGGCCGCCGCCCTGGCTCTCGCGCGGCAGGAGACGTGGGCCGCGGCGCACAGTCAGTACTCCGCGCAGCCCACCCCGGACCGCCCCGACGGCGCGGTCATCGCCACCACGGCCCGCACCGGTGGGCCGGCGAACCGGTCCGGGTCCTGGACCTCACCCCCTGAGCACAGCACCAGGTGCGAGCGGAGCGTGCCGGCCGGCCCCTCAAGGGTGAGGAACGGTCCGCGGGTGCGGCTGTATCGACCGCCGGTAGTGCGCCGAACTCGTGCTGCCCAGGCGCACGATCTGCTGCAGCCGCTGCCCCTCCTGGTCGGTCAGTCTGCGCACGCGGACGGGCTCGGCCACCGCATCTCCAGCGGTCGGATCGGACGTCATCGCACATCCAACCGCCACGACCATCAACCCGGCGAACCGAACGGTTGCCCAGTCTGGCCAATACGGAGCGTCAGCTGCGTCGGTGCGTGCGGGTCCGTCAGGGGTGGAAGCTGACCTCAGGGTTTGCCGCAGAGGGCCCGTCCAGGACCGGCTCGGGGATGCCGCGCAGGTGCAGGTCGAAGAACGCCCCGACGTAGGTGCGGGTGAGCTGCACCGACCGCTGGGCGGAGATCGTCGTACCGGGGGGCTCGGGAATACCCAGCGCCTCGGAGAGGACCGGCACATCGGTGAAGCTGGCGTGGTTGGAACCGGAGACGGTCAGCCAGCGCTTCCAGCCGTCCAGGTTCGCCCAGCCGCTCGTCCAGGTGGGATCCTCCCCGCCGCCCTGGTCATGGCTGACCAGCAGGAAGGGGCGACCGCCGAGGCCGGTGGTGGGGACCGGCGCGAACATGGTGCCGTCGAGATTCACCCCGGCTCGCACCCTTTTGTCCGCTGCCATGGTGGTGACGGCCGCGTCGCCGCCGAGGGAGTGCCCGGCCATTCCGATCCGCCTGGCGTCGATCATGCGGGCGTACTGCCAGGCAGGGTGGTGGCGGCTGGTCAGCTGGTCGATCACGAAGGAGATGTCTTTCGCCCGGCTCTCCGCTATGACCCCGGGACCGCCGGTGGGGAGCGTGTCGCAGATGGCGCAAGTGAGCGTCTGCCCGTCGGGGAAGGTGGTGCCGGAATTCTCGTAGGTGTGGTCGACGAGCGCGACGACGTATCCGCGGCTGGCCAGGTCCTCGGCGAGGCTGGTGAGCTCGGTGCGTGGCATGGTGAAACCGGGCGAGAGCATCACCAGCGGGAAGCGGCCGTGCTCCGGGTGCGCGTCGGAGCGCGCCCAGGTGCGGGTCCCGCTGACCGCCTCGGCCGGGATGGTGGTACCCGGCAGCTTCAACTGGATCATGTCCCGGGCTGCCTCGACGGTCATGTACGGAGCTGGTCGGCCCGTCCCGGGCTGGGCCGGGTAGTACATCGACACCATCAGCTGTCGCGGTCCCACCGACGGCACCCAGGGGTCCTGACGGTGCGTGTCGACGAGGTGCAGGATTTCTCGGCCGATCGCGTGTGGACCGGTTGGGCGGGGGAGCTCCGGATGGAGTCCGTAAGGGTCCGAGGCCGCGGCGGCGGAGTGTTCGGATACGGGTGCGGCCAATGCCGTACCCGCTGCGACCGCGGACAGTGGCAGGACGAGTGTGAGCACTGCAGCAACGGCAGTGCGACGGATTGTGGTCATGGCGGCGACGCTAGAACGCAGCGTCGTAGCTGACGTCCCCTCAGTGGAGGACGTGCTGTCGCCCGCAGGAGGTACGGGCCGTCATCTCGCAGGAGGACACGGGACCCTAGGGGTGGCGCCTTGGCCAGGGGGTTTTGCCGCGGCAGGCCGGTTCGGCGACAGGTTGGCGGGTCGCCGCCCCGGCAGGGAACAAAGGCTGCCGGGGTCGCGGGCGTCCCTTCCGCCACCCCGGCAGCATTCCGCCAGCGGATTCCCACGAAGGGCTGCCCCTTCCCGTCTTCGAACAGCACGGGCCGTCGTAGGCCTCTATGGTCGGCGCACGCGGACGGGCACGGCACACAACGCGGGGGGGGAGTGGGATGAGGGGTTGGGAGAGGTCACTGTCGGTGCTGGAGGCGCTGTGCGAGCGCGGTCAGGCGGCCGGGCACGGCTGGGCGCCGGACACGGAGCTCCTCCCGGCGCACCAGCTACAGGTGAACGCGCTGGAGAGCCAGGGCTTGGTGGAGCTTGCCGGGCGGGAGGACCGGGCGGAGCTTTGGGTGCTGGAGGGTCGGCCCGTGCGGTGGGCGGCCTGCTTGACGCTGTACGGCCACGACACCCTCACCTACGGCTGCTGCCGCCCCCGGGCCGAGCCTCCACCTAGTGGAAAGGGGCCGGACCGGCAGCCGGTGGAGCTGATTCCGTCGCAGATGGCGGCGCTGCGCGTGTTCGTCGGCCTCACCGGCCGGCTCCGGGTGCCGCCGGCCGACGGGCTGGCGGAGCAGGTCGGGGCGGCCTCGTGCGATCACGGGATCAAGCGGTGACGGCTGCATCTGACGCAGGAGCAAATCGCGTCGGTGGCGTACGGGTTGTGGCTGCACAGGATGACCGGCTCCGCCGCGGAGGCCAACCGCTTCGCCCGCGAGTCCGGCGTCGTGCACAGCCTGGCGCGGGCCTGGGACGAGGAACCTCCGGCCGCGGACGGCCTGTCGTCGGCTGCCGGAGCGGCCGCGGAGGGAGGTGCGGGGGTCAGCGGGCGAGGCTGACGGCAATGGGCTGGTCGGGGCAGTTGTTGAGGGTCTCGGTGAGTGCGGCGTGTTCGGTGACCCCAGGAAGCCGATCGGGAGCAGCCACAGCAGGTTGAACCACCTGCTGTCCAAGCGCACCCGCGGAGCGACCTCGCCGGCTGCCGGAACAGAACCCGCCCAGGTGCGCACCGTCGCCCGTCACGTGCTCGTCATCGAGCATGCCATCGACCTCACGTCACGATGCAAAGCGTGCCAAACCCCACGCCTTTGCACCGGCCGCAAGGCTGCAATGACCGAGCCCACCGCAAGGGTGGGCGGACCGGTCCATCTGACCACCCGAGGCAGACGCCCGCACGCGCAACGATCAGGGCGACGCAGCGCAACCTGGTCGCGACGATGTGATGGTTCGCGCGGTTGCACGTCCAGTCGCCCCTCATCGAGCTCTGACCCCGTACCCTCGTCGCGGTGGGGAGTGAACGACCTGACCTGCTGCGCCTGTTGGAGCATCGCCGCCCGCGCATGGCTCAGGACGACGTCAGACGCTCGTCCTGCTGATCCGGACGGTCATGGGCGCGGCGGCCATGTACGGCGCGCACGCGGCACCGATGGAGGGTTTCGTAACGCGGTTGCCTCGTGGGTCGTCCGTGCGATCCCGTGGGCCGTCACAGGCGCCATGCTCACGCCATGACTGACACCCCCCACCACAACACCGCGGAACCGCAGCGCGGCCTCGAGACGTCGGACGTACCCGCAGGTGCCACCCGCAGGTCCGTCATAGCCACCTTGGGCGGCGCCACCCTCGGCGTGGCCGCGCTGGGTCTCGCCGCCACGCAGGCGACCGCCGCCACCGAGCACCAGGCCGCGGCCCGGCCGGCTGCCGCCTGCGTCCTCACGCCCGAGCAGACCGAGGGGCCGTACTACCTGGACCTGGAGACGGTCCGCAAGGACATCACGGAGGGGAAGGCGGGTGTTCCGCTGACCCTCCGCGTGACGGTGGTCGACGCAGCCACCTGCGCCCCGCTGCCCCAGACGGCGGTCGACATCTGGCACAGTGACGCCCTCGGGGTCTACTCCGGTTATGTCGCTGGCGGTTCCACCCCGGACACCACCTTCCTGCGCGGCGTGCAGCTGACCGACTCCGCCGGTGTTGCGGAGTTCACGACCGTCTACCCCGGCTGGTACGTCGGCCGGGCCCTCCACATCCACGTCAAGACGCATGTGGGAGGCACCGTGTCCAACGGGACGTACCACGGCGGCCACGTGTCCCATACGGGCCAGCTCTACTTCCCGGAGGCGTACAACACCAGGATCGCCGCCCTGTCCCCGTACCGGAACAACACGGCCACCCGCACGCTCAACGCGCGGGACGGCATCTACCGCAACGGGGGGTCCTCGACCCTGCTGACCCTCACCCAGGCAGGCAGCGACCTCGGCAAGGGAGTGACCGGCACCGTCGTACTCGGCATCGACCCCGCCGCCACACCCTGACGCAACTGGATGCCTGCAGTGGCCGGCCCTCCCACGGTGTCGGCCATCGCACGCGCGACTGCGGCCGCACTGCTCCTGAAGCCGACCGGCGCAGTCTTCATAGAGACACATGGCTGAAGGCGATGGTTTCGTTCCAGGGCGGTGCGGCCAGGAATCGGGGATGAGCCGGAGTCGAACGTGTGATGTGTGCGGTGCGACGCTGATCGTGAGGCCGCACGGGGGTCGGCCGGCTCGATACTGCTCCAGCGCCTGCCGGCAGCGGGCGCTTCGGCGACGGGCGGCTTCGCGTGTCACGCCTGCGGTCTCGACGGCCGGTGGGAGCGTCCTGGCGCCGGCGCTCGACTCCTTCGTCGGTCGGCAGCACGAGCTGTCGGGCCTGCGTACCCTCCTGAGGAGCTCGCGCCTCCTCACGCTGACCGGTGCGGGCGGTGTGGGCAAGACCCGGCTGGCGCTGGAGTTCGCCAAGGGATTACCGAAGCGCTTCGCACGAGTCGACCTCGTGGAACTCGCTTCACTCCAAGACAGCGCGCTGGCGGCGCAGTCCCTGGCCGCCGCGCTGGGGGTGGGCGAACGAGCGGGCCGGACCGGCGTCGACGTGCTGGTCCGGGCGATCGGTGACGCCTCCCGGGTGCTGATTCTGGACAACTGTGAGCATCTGGCCGAGCCGTGTGCCCGGCTGGTGGCGACCCTGCTGGGCCGCTGCCCTCGTCTGCATATCCTGGCCACCAGCCGGGAGGCCCTGAGGGTGCCCGGAGAGACCGTGTTCCGGGTCGGCGCGCTGTCCCTGCCGCCGGCCGACGCCGGAGACGATGCGACGGCCCTCATGCAGTCCGATGCCGTACGGCTCTTCGTCGACCGCGCCGCGAGCAACTCCCCGGGGTTCACGCTCCATCGCGGCAACGGCCACCTGGTGGCCGAGATCTGCCGGCGCCTGGACGGCCTGGCGCTCGCCGTCGAACTTGCGGCCCGCCACGTCGGTGCGCTCGCGCTGAGCGACATCCTGGCAGGGCTGGACGACCAGTTCTCCCAGCTGGACCTTCTGACCGGGGGAAGCAGAACCGGACCCGCACGCCACAGCGGGCTCGCCGCAGCGGTCGACTGGAGCCATCGGCTGCTGGATCCGGCCGAGCAGGCGGTCTTCCGGCGCCTTTCGGTCCTGGTCGGCGGGTTCGACGCGACCGCTGCGCAAACAGTCTGCGCCGGTGACGGCATTGACCGGCGGCAGGTTTTCCGCATCCTGTGCGCCCTGGAAGCGAAGTCGCTCGTCGTGCGTCTGCCGGGAGAGACGTCGCCCACACGCTTCAGGCAGTTGAGTGCCATCCGTGTCTGCGCCCTGGACCGTCTGCGTGCATCCGGCGAGCTGCACGCCACCCTGCGCCGGGCGCTCGCGTGGCTGACCGAGCTGGCCGGGCGGGGCCGCGGGGAGGTTTTCGCCGACCAGGCCGGCAGCCCGCTCGCGGCGGAACGGGACAATCTCGTCTCGGTACTGGCCTGCAGCGCCGGCCACGGCGATGCCGTACTGGTGCGGCTGACACTGGAGCTGGCGCGTGTGCACTACCAGCAGGAGCAGCCGTCGGCCGCCCGTGCGCTGCTCACCGGACTACTGCGGGGAGCCGGGGGCCGGGCGCTGGGTGGGCAGGTGCCGGCGCTCGCCGCACGCGTGGCCTGCCAGCAGGCCGATCTGGACGAGGCACTGCGCCTGGGAGAGCGGGCGGTGCAGAGCGAGCGGATGCGTCGAGACGTCGCCGGACTGGCCAACGCCCTGGACGCCCGGGCGGCGGCGCGACTGTGCCGCGGTGAGTTCGCCGAGGCCGTCGCGGATCTGAGGGAGTGCCTGGAGGTCGTCGCTTCCCCCAGCAGGCCACAGGACACTGCTTGGTGCACCCATCACCTGGCCTGGGCGCTGCTTCAGGCCGGCGGGGAGCTGGAGGCCGACGAACTGATGTCACGGTGTCTACCCGTGCTGAGGCAGCAAGCGCCATGGCCTCGGACCGCGGCCGCGCTGCACACCGCGGGGGCCGTGCGGCTGGCCTTGGGGCGTCTGCGCAGCGCGGAGACCTTGTTCGCCGAGGTGCTGCGGATCGCTCCAGGGGCCAGTTTCCATGCCCTGTACCCCGTGGAGGGCCTGGCCCTCGTGGCCGCGGAGAGCGGCGACATGCAGCGTGCGTTGCGGCTGTACGAGGCGAGCGTGCAGGCGCGGCGCCGCCTGGACACCGAGCCCGAGGCCCCCTGGCGGCACAGGATGGAACAGGCGGCGGCGCGTGCCCGGACACGGCTGTCGGCAGCGGCGCAGGAGGCTGCCGTCGCCGGTGCCCATGGGCTGCGCGGAGAGCGGCTGGTCGCGTACGCGCTCGGCGCAGGGAGCGGCGAGGACCGAACGAGGCGCGATGGCCGCGCCACCGACGAGCGGCTCCGGCTCACCGTAAGGGAGTCCACGGTGGCCGAACTCGTCGCCGAAGGGCTGACCAACCGGCAGATCGCGGACCGGCTCGGCCTTTCGATCCACACGGTCGCCACGCACCTGGACAAGATCCGCGACAAGCTGGGCCTGCGCTCACGCACGCAGATCGCGCTGTGGGCAGCCGCACGGACCGAGGGTGGGTCCACAGCCTGGCGGTGAGCACCTGGAACAGGAGCAGCTCGGCCAGTGGAAGGCTGGGCCACAAGCGTCTTTCCACCTTCAAGTAGTCCCACCTGCCTACCTCTCAATCAAGGGACAGTTTTTCAACTGTCGGCACAGCGACGGGGCAGGCCAACCCGGCTGCAAGCCACCAAGCTCGGTGCCCCCGCCCCGACCCCCGGCGAGACCACCGAGTACTGCCTGCAAGCTGGCCGAGATCCGCATCCAGTGACCGCCCGGACGTGCCCTCACCGAGTTGTGGCGGCTGTGCGGAGCGCGGTCCGGTCATGTCGGGGCCGGGTGTATGACTCGGTGCCGGTCTCGATGAGGGTGGCGTTGAAGGTGAGCCGGTCCACGATCGCCGCGCAAAGTCGGGGATCGGTGAAGGTGCGACTCCAGCCGGTGAAAGCCTCGTTGGAGGCCCTCTCGTCGGCTCGGGCGATCGTGTCGGCGGCCTGGGCTCGCATGGTCGGTAGCCGCAGCAGGCGGCAGGCAGTGTCGATCGCCGCGTCGGATGCCTCTGCGGTCAGCGCGTGATGGGCAGTGGTCATGCTGAGTCCTTCCGGCGAAGCTGCGACAGCTCGTCCCACTGCTCCAGACGGGGCAGGGGGCGCTGATCGGCGGGCAAAGCACGGGCGAGACGGCGCGGCGTCAGGGGCGTGACCTGGGCCAGGTCCAGATTCAACGGCTCCGGGTCGATATCTCCGAGTGCCTTCTTGACCGCAGCCCAGAAGGCTTCGTGGACGGCCGTGAAGGTGCCCTCGGCGCGGGCCTGGTGGAGGGCCTCGGAGCGTTGCAGTGTCGAGGCGACTTCCTGACCACCCGAAGGAAGATCAACAACTACAACGCGTCATCGGTTCATGGAACTTGCGCCAGACCCCGCTGAACGACGTCACAGCCACTTCAGTACCTCTACGTACCCCCTGGGGACGGTCACGGAGCCGGTGCGTGCCTTGCACTGCGTCAGGGCCGCAACGCCGTTCGAGGTAGCCCCCGTACTGCGGCGGGAGATCCCGGATCCGCCGTTCCCCTGGGGGCCGCTGCTCGCCGAGGGGTGATCGTACAACCCTGGGCACTTGTGGGATGTCTTCACCGTGTACGGCAAGCAACGTCCCAATGTTTCCACCCGCACCGTGAGGACCCTTTCCATGAATTTACGTCCGGCCGTGATCGCGGCTGCGGCCTCCGTCGCCCTGCTCGCCGGCTCGCCCGCGGCCCGGGCGGCGGAGGACCCTGGGTCCCTGCCCAAATGCACCGACGTGTCGACTGCCTACGGCGACTACGAGCAGGACGAGGTGACGGTCTCGGTCGACGTGGCGGCCACCGTGCTGATGGCGGGCGGCGACTGGCAGCCGGCCCGGGGCTCCGTGACGAACGTCGGCAAGCGGGACCTGCCGGCGGTCGTGGCGAGTGCCTACCCCTGGCTCGAGACCGAGGACCCTGAGCTGGCCGACATGAGCGACTTCGTGAAGGTGGAGGCACGGACCGCGGACGGCGGATGGCAGCCGCTGGACGGCTCCGGCAGGATCGACGCGCCTGCGTTGAAGCCCGGCGAGACGAGGACGTACGAGCTGCGCGTGCGCGTCGTCAAGGGCGTGCCGAAGACGCTCGGGGGCTCCGAGTTCGCCTTCACTGGCGCCTTCGCCGACGTCTACCGCTTCCCGGACACCGGCAAGGAAGTCGCCTGCGCGGGCATCGCCCACGGCAACGACACCTTCCGGATCCAGCGGACAGCCACCAGCCCGACCCCGCGGCCCACCACCGCGAAGCCGACACCGAGCGCCACCGCGCCGACCTCGACGCCCTCACCGACGAACTCGGCAACGGCCGCCCCGACGTCGCCGCCCGCCACCACGTCCGTTCCGCCCGCCGCGCCGTCGGACACCGACGGGGAGATGGCCGAGACCGGCATCTCCAACGCCACCGTCCCCCTCACCGCGGCCGCCGGGGCCCTCGCCGTGCTCGGCGTCGGATCGGTGCTGTTCGCCCGCCGCCGCAGGGGCTGACCAGCGCGGCCCGGTGGTCATGGGCGTCTGCGTGGAAGCGGCCGGCGGCGGCCGTGCGCACCCAGGCCGATGCCCTCGGCGCGGCCAGCCCGGCCGTGGCCGAGGTCATCCGCGTCGAGGACCCGAAGAACGCGGGACCTGTGGAGACAACCCGAGATGCCGACGTTGTTGACCAGGACGTCCAGGCGCCCGGCCTGCCGTTCGATCAGTTCCCCGGCATCGGAGACGCTCTGGTCGCTGGTCACGTCCAGCGGCACCGAGAACGCGTCCACCCCGGCGGCGCGACTGAGGCCGACGTGTGGCCACGGCTGCACCGGGTTCTGCTCGCCGAACTGCGTGGTGCTGACGTCCTGGACTTCTCCCGGGCTGCCGTCGACGGCTCCCACATCCGGGTGCTAAAGGGGGCTCCAAGACAGGACGAAGCCCTGTTGGCCGGGGCAGGACGGGCAACCCGTTCCGCGGGTCTGCCGCGCAGCAGCACGTCGTGAATCTCGTGAGCGGTGCCGGTACTGCGGACCTTCTCGACGACCATCAGTTCCGACAGGGCGAACGTGCGGGCCCTGGTCTCTAGCGTCGCGCCGTCGGCGAACAGTGTCCGCAGGCTGCGCCACCAGCGGGTGCCCTCCTACAGGGTGCAGCCGTACGCGTAGCCGGCCGGGATCGTGTCCATGTAGGCGACGACGGCGGCGAAGCCGGGAACCTCCGTGTTCCAGCCCAGGCGCTCGTCGAACCGGGCATCGCTGTGGAACTCTTCGCCGAGCCGATCGGCGTACACCTCGGCGTACACGTCGAGGAGCTGGGGACGGATGTCCTCGAGTCCCGTCGCGTCGCTCCAGCCGTAGCCCGTCCACGTCATGCTCCCGTCTGTCGTGTCTGCTCCAGGAAGTTCGCCGTGTCCGGAACGCGCTTCGTATGCTGACGCATCTGAAGCCGCAGGTCAGCGGGCTTGTCCTGCACGCGATCGCTCTGCACCCGCTTGGCGATCACGACCGCCCGTGCCGCCTCGGCCACCGCGTATTCGACCTCCCCGCCATCGAGGAGGGCTAGCGCGTGCTGGGCGTGTGGTGGACCCGGTTCCGCTCGAAGCGCGGCTCCAGTGGGGCCAGCGCGGGGGCGGTGACCTTCTGAGCGGGGGCGTGACGGCCGAGGGCCTGGTGTGCCGCACCGGCGGGACCGGTGATCTCGGCCGGGGTGAGGAAGGACAGCATGGGTGGGCTGCCCCTGGGCTCGGTCGTACGCGGCGTCGGCGCGTACGAGGGAGCGTTCAGCTCGGGTCCGCTCGCCGGTCCTGGAGTGACCGACGGCCTGACGGCAGTGCAGGAGCGCCATGAGCCACGGGTCCTCAATCCCCGGTGAGCAGCCGTCCCGCCGCGGAAACAAACAGCTCAAACGGGCCTTCTTCCTGTCCGTGTTGGCGTCCTTGTCCGACCTGGCCTCCTGGACCTACTACGACAAGAAGATCGGCCAGAGCAAGCACTGCACCCAAGCCCTTCTTTGTCTCGCACGCCGTAGGGTCGGCGTGTTCTGCGCGATGTTCCGCGGCGGCACCTTCTGGGACTCCCAACCCGCCCTGGCCACTTGACGATTCGCGGCACGCGAGTCGTCACAGAGACGGCATGACCGCCTGGGGCTTCCTCTGTTTCATGGCAGTGGTGTGGTGCAAGGGGACCAGTGACGCGACGACGAACAGTCCGAAGAGGGTGATGGGCAGCAGCCCGACAGGACGCAGCAGCCCCGCAAAGTGATCATGCGTCCACTGCCAGTTACCAATCCAGTTTGCGGAGGTGTCCAGCATCGTCACCTCGCTCGCCGGCCGGACGTCTTGGGGGTGGGCGGGCGCCGCGAGCGCGATGAACAGTGGATCATGGAGCGCCGGGCTGATGAAGAACGTCTGGGTGGAGGTCTGTGGACCCGGCGTTTCCGCGGCTGAACCCGCACCAGGCCGCTCTAGCCAAGCCGTTCGCGCCTTGGCAAAGGGATAGGGGCATGCTCCGGGTCATGGTGAACGGGGGAGGCAGTCATGCCAGGCCCGGAGGTCGGGAGTCTCGTTGCGGGGTGGCGGAGGGGGTGGGGCGGTGGGGGTTGAATCCGGTCGTCCGGTCGTTGGTGTTGGGGTGTGGTGGGGGTTTTGGTCTTGTGAATATACGGACTAGCTGGTTTGGTTTGGGGTGGTTGCAGGGAGCATGTTGTGGTGGGTTGTGGGTTGGTCTTTGGAGGGGTTTGTGGTGCGGCAGGAGCGTGCGTTGCGTACGCGGCGGGCGATTTTGGATGCGGCGGCGTCGGTTTTTGATGAGCGTGGGTATGAGGCGGCGACGATTGGTGAGGTGTTGGCGCGGGCGGGGGTGACGAAGGGGGCTTTGTATTTTCATTTTCCGTCGAAGCGGGCGTTGGCGGAGGGGGTGTTGGGGGAGCAGTTTGCGGGGTTTGTGCTGGCGCCGCGGGTGAGTAAGTTGCAGGAGTTGGTGGATATGGGGTTGGCGTTGGCGTATCGGATGCGTCGTAATCCGGTGGTGAGTGCGTCGGCGCGGTTGTCGTTGGGTCAGGAGATGGGGGCGGTTTTCGGTTCGTGGACGATCCGGACGTGGCTGGATGCGACGGAGAGGGTGTTGCGGGAGGCGCAGGAGCAGGGGGAGTTGCTGCCGCAGGTGGATGTGGCGGAGAGTGCGTGGGTGTTCTCGGCGGCGTGGACGGGGGTGCAGGTGTATTCCCATACGCTGGCGGGGCGGGAGGATCTGGAGCGGCGGGTGTGTGTGTTGTTTGAGCATTTGCTGCCGAGTGTGGCGGTGCCTGCGGTGCTGGGGCGGCTGGTGATTGATCCGGCCCGGGCTGCGGAGGTGGCGTTGGAGGGTGAGCGGCTGGCTGCGGAGGCGGGGGAGCCGGCGGGTCTGGGCGGGGTCGGCGTACGGGCCTGATCCCGTTCCTGTCCGGTTTCCTGTTCTCCTGGCGTGTCTTCTTCCGTTCCTTGTGTGTCTCGTCCCGGTGTGGCCCGGATCCTGGCCCCTGGCCCCCGGCCCTCGGATCCCGGCCCTCGGATCCTGGCCCTCGGATCCTGGCCCTCGGATCCTGGCCCCCGGATCCCGGCCCCCGGCCCTCGGATCCCGGCCCCCGGCCCTCGGATCCCGGCCCCCGGCCCTCGGATCCCGGCCCTCGGATCCTGGCCCCGTCTGTCCTTCCTCCTTTGCCTGCCCGGGCAGCCCGGTCTGCGGTGCCCGCCATGTCCGGGTCCGGCCGTGGTCCGGGTGTGTAGTGGCGGGTGGGGGCTCGGGCCGGCCCCGACCCTGGCCCTGGGCCTGGCCCTGGCCCTGGCCCTGATCCGGGTGTGGGGCGGGGTGGGGGTGGGGGCTCTGGTCGGGTGCGAGTGGGCGTCGAGTGCTGTGGCTGAGCGTGGGGCAGGCCTGTGGGGCGGTTCTCTTCTGGCGTTGTGTGTCTTTTGTGTCTGCTGTGCCTGGTCTGGCCTGTGGTGTCGGCCGTGCGGGTTCTGGTGGCGGGGCGGGCGGGGCGGCTGGGCGGGTGGCTTCTGGTGGGGCCCGGCGGTGGGGCCTGGTGGTGGCTTGGTGGTGTGGCCTGGTGGTGCGGCTTGGCGGTGGGGCCTGGCGGTGGGGGCCTGGTGGTGGCTTGGTGGTGTGGGTGGGGGGGCGGGGTGTGGCTGTGGGGCGGGTGGCGGGCTGGTGGTGCGGGCCGCTGGGGGGTGGGGGGTGCCGGTTTCTGTGGTGTGGGTGTTTTTGTGCTGGGGCGGGGGTGTGGCGGGGGGTGTGTTTGGTTTGTGTGGGGTCCGGGGGTGGGTGGCTGGGGTCGGGTGGGGTGGAGGAATGGGTTGGGGTGGAGCACGGACGAGGAAACATACCGGGCATGCGGTTTGGTAGGGTGGGGGGGTTCCGGTGTGTGCGGGGTGGTGGCGGCTGGTGCGGGGGTGGGGAGGAGGGGTGGGATGGTGAGGCAGGTGCGGGCGGTGCGGACGCGTCGGGCTCTGGTGCGTGCGGCGGCGGAGGTGTTCGCGGAGGACGGGTATGCGCTGGCTTCGCTGCCGGTGATCAGCAGGCGGGCGGGTGTGAGTACCGGGGCGCTGCATTTCCATTTCCCGAGCAAGGATCTTCTGGCCCGTGAGGTGGAGGCGGCGGCGACGGTGTCGGTGCAGCGGCTGGCGGTGCGGGAGGGTGCGGGGGGCGGGGGCGGGCTGCAGTTGCTGGTGGATGTCAGCGGTGATCTGGTGGCGGCGCTGGCTGTGGATCCGGTGCTGCGGGCCGGGTTCGAGCTGGGCGGTGATCCTTCGCGCAAGAGTGCGGAGGGGCCGGGGCGGTGGTGGAGTGAGTGGGTGCATGGGCTGCTGCGTGAGGCGCAGGGGGCGGGGGAGCTGGCGCGGGGGGTGTCGCCGGAGGCGGCCGCGGTGGCGGTGGTCGCCTCTGTTGCCGGGTTCGGCCGGCTCGCCTCCCGTCAGCGTGTGCGCTCCTCCCCGCATCTGGTGGAGCAGTTCTGGGCCCTGCTGCTGCCCGGCCTTGCGGCTCCCTCGCGCCGGCTGCCGGTCCTGCCCGGTCCCCGGGCCGCCGGAACCGACCACACCTCCAGGTAAACAGACCGCATGGTCCGGCAACGGGGAAGTCAAACCGCTGGCGGGACGGCCGCAGCGGCCGGAATCCCGCCCGGTCGGGGCGCTTATGCGCCAGAAGTCGGATTCTCTCGAGGGGATCTCGAGCATCGGCGGAGAGAAAACAAGACGACCGGTTTGAGATTGACATACCGTCCATGCTGTTTTTTACTCGGTGTGTCGGGCGGCTCCCGGCCGGCGGGCGCGGCTCACCCGCCGGCCCGCCGGCCCGCCGGCAGACCAGGGCCCGGCAGTATCGGGGCCCGGTAGTCCGGGACCTGGCAGTCGAGGGTCCGGTAGTCCGGGGCCTGGCAGTCGAGGGTCCGGTGGTGCCGGTGGTCTGGTGGTTTGGGCCGGGGCCGTGCGGGTCCTGCGGTCCGGGCTCCGGCGGCATCGGGGCCTGGCGGTATCGGGGTCCGGCGGTCCGGGCTCTGGCAGTCCGGGGCCTGGCGGTATCGGGGTCCGGCGGTCCGGGGTCTGGCGGTATCGGGGCCTGGCTGTCCGGGGTCTGGTGGTATCGGGGTCTGGTGGTGCCGGTGGTTTCGGGCCGGGCCGGGGCGGTGCGGGCCTGGCGGTCCGGGGTCTGGGAGGTTCCGGGTCCTGGGGCTGGGAGGTTTTGGGGGCCTGGGGTTGACGGGGTCCGAGGGGTTCGGCAGACCGCAGTGGATGGACAGGGGAGACGGCGTGGACACCGACATACTCGGCACTCTTGCTGTGCGGGAGAAGGGCGTTTCGATCACTCCGACCGCTCCCAAGCCGCGGCAGGTGCTGGCCTTGCTGGTCCTGCAGGCTGATCAGATGGTGCCGGTGGGCATGCTGAGTGAGGAGTTGTGGGGCAGCAGGCCGCCGCGTAGTGCGCGGCCCACGCTGCAGACGTACATTCTGCAGCTGCGGGAGCTGATCACCGCGGCGCTGCAGCCGGATGCGGCTGATGCCCGTACGGCCAAGGACGTGCTGCTGACCGTGCCGGGCGGTTATCTCCTCAAGAGCGGTGAGGGCGGCAGTGACGTGCGGGAGTTCGAGCGGCTGGCGGGGCTGGGCTACCGGGCGATGGATGCCGCCGATTTCCCCGGGGCGGCCCGGCATCTGCGGGCCGCGCTCGGGCTGTGGTCCGGGCCGCCGCTGGCCGATGTGCATGCCGGGATGCACCTGGCCACCCAGGTCAAACGGCTGGAGGAGAGCCGGCTGTGCGCGCTGGACCAGCGGATCGAGGCCGATCTGCGGCTGGGCCGCCACCGTGAGCTGCTTGCCGAGCTGACCGTGCTGGTCAGCCGCTATCCCACGCACGAGAGCCTGTGCGGGCAGTACATGCTGGCCCTGTACCGCTCGGGGCGCCGGGGGGAGGCCCTGGACGCCTACCAGCGGCTGCGTGCCACCCTGGTGCGCAGTCTGGGCCTGGAACCGTCGGCGGCGCTGAGCAAGCTGCAGCGTTCCATCCTGATGGCCCGGCCGGACGGTTCACCGGCCGCCGTTCCCCATCCCGCCGGGCCGGGCTCCACGGGGAGTGGCCCCGCCGGGACCGGACGCCTCGCCCCGGTCGGCTGACCCCTTCTCGCCCCGCTCCCGCCCGGGTCCCGGCTCCTTCCGCCGGGACCCGGCGCATGCCCCGGACCCGGTCCGCCCCCCACCCCCGCCCCCGCGCCCTGTATGCGGGGGCTTGCGGCCGTGCGGCCCGCGTCCGGGCCCCACCGCCCGTCCGGGCCTCACCGCCCGTCCGGGCCTCACCGCCTGTCCGGGCCTCACCGCCTGTCCGGGCCTCACCCCGCCCGTGCTGCCTGTCCGGGCCTCACCCCGCCCCCACGGCCCGTGCTGCCCCCACGGCCCGTGCTGCCCCCACGGCCCGTGCTGCCCGTGCTGTGCGTGCTGCTCGTGCGGTGCGTGTTGTGCGTGCTGCTCGTGCGGTGCGGGCTGGGCGTGTGTGCGGGCGGTGCGTGCTGCTGGTGCCCGGTTGTGTGGGCCGTGGTGGCTGCGGTGGGCGGCGTACGGCGGTGTTGGGGCAGTCGCCCGGCCGGCACCCGCCGGTACTGCCCCCGCCCCGGTACTGCCCCCGCCCCGGTACTGCCCCCGCCCCAGGGTGCCGGGCCCCGGTGCTGCCGGGCCCTGGTGCTGCGGGGGTGCCGGCCGGGCGGTGGGTGTGCCGGGTGGTGGGTGCGCGGGGTGGTGGGTGTGCGGGGTGGTGGGGTGGGGGTCCGGGCGGGCGCGAGGCGGGCTCGAGTGGTGGGGGGCAGGGTGGGGGGTGTGCCTGGAGGAGGAGGGGCCGGCATGTCGTCGCGCGTGCACGCCTGTGAGGACTCGGTGGGGGTGGCTGCTCCGGCCGGTGTCGTGTACGGGATGCTGGCCGACGCCGCCCGCTGGCCGGTGTTCTTGCCCTCGGTCGTGCATGTCGAGCGTCTCGACTTCGACGGGGTCCAGGAGCGGCTGCGGATGTGGGAGCTGGCCGATGAGGCCGGCGCCGGCGGTGCGGGTGGTGTGCTGGGCGGCCGGGTTGGTTCCTGGCACACCCGGCGGGTGCTGCACCCCGATGCCCGGGCGGTCGTGTTCGAGCAGGAGGACGCTGCCTGGCCCGGCAGTGTGACCTCGGGTGTGTGGAGTGTGCGGCCGGCGGGCGAGACGGCGTGTGTGCTGGCCCTGCGCCAGGAGCGCGGGCTGCCGGCGGCGGCTGCGGACGGTGCCGGTGCCCGCCGGGAGGCGGAGGCGGACGTGCACCGCCGGCTCGCCCAGGTACAACAAGCGGCCGAGCGGTGGGAGCAGCTGGACGAACTGCTGCTGTCGTTCGAGGACCGGGTGCGGATCGAGGGCCCCGCGGAGCTGGTCTACGACTTCCTCTACCGGATCGAGGACTGGCCCGAGCGGGTCCCGCACGTGGAGTGGGCCAGTGTGCGCGAGGACGTGCCGGGGATCCAGGTGGCGTCCCTGGACACCTGTGCCGCGCCGGGCGGGCGGACGGTGAGCACGCGGGCCGTGCGGCTGTGTTTCCCGCACGCCGGGCGGATCGTCTACAAGGAGACGCTCACGCCCGGGCTGATCGCCGCTCACAGCGGCGAGTGGTCGCTGCTGCCGGACCCGTCCGGGGTCACGGTCGTCGCGGCCCACCAGGTGATGCTCCGGCAGGAAGCCGTCACCCCGGTGCTCGGTGCGGGCACCGGCCTGCTGGAGGCCCGCGACCATGTCCGTGCCTGGCTGTCGCGCGCCAGTACCGAAACGCTGGGCCTGGCCAAGTGGCATGCCGAGAGCACCGTCCGCCGTCTGCGATGACCAGATGAACAGGAGGCCGGTCATGGCCGTCACCCAGCCCGCCGCGCCCAACACCAACACCCCCGCCCCCGCCCCCGCCCCCGCCCCCGCCCCTGCTCCGGTTTCTGTTTCTGCCCTTGCTGTCCCGCCGGCCCGGCCGGCGGACTCGGCCCCGCCGTCCGTGCCGTCCGTGCCGTCCCCGCCGTCTGGGCCGTCTGGGCCGTCTGGGCCGGCGGTACGGGGGGAGACGGGGCGCGGGGGGAGTGGCGGGTGCGGGAGTGCCGTCCGTCTGGCCGGGCCGGTCCCGGGAGCGCTGGCGCACCGGTATGCCGCGCTGCCGCCGCCGCTCGAGGTGGCGCTCGCCGCGCTGCGGCTGGAGGCGCTGCTGGGCGATCCCCGCGACGCGGCCAACCCCTACGGCCTGCCCGCCCTCGCCGCCTCTGCCGCCTCTGCCACCTCTGCCGCCTCTGCCGGGTGTGCCGGGTGTGCCGGGTGTGCCGGGTGTGCCGGGTGTGCCGGGTGTGCGGGGGAGGGCCGGGCCGGGCGGGTGGTCCCGCTCCTTACGGCGGCCGGTCTGGGGCAGGTACGCGCGGCCGACCAGCGGGTGCGTGTCCTGCGCCCGCTCCTGCGCCGGGACCTGGCGCTGGGGCATGCCGCGGGTATGTCCGGCGGGTCCGGTACGCCGCCTGCCGCACGGGCCCGGGGGCAGGTCGCGGAGTCCTCCCCGGTGCCGGCCGTGCTGCTCGGCCCGGCGGCGCTGGTGGCCGCCGCCGGCAGTGTGCTGCGCCACGCCGCGCGCACCGTGGCCGGCCGCGGCGGTGGTGAGCCGGCCCTGCGGCAGTGGCAGCCCGTGCTCGCCGCTGCCTTCGCCGACCTGCTGGCCTGCGAGAGCCTGGCCTGTGTGGCGCTGCGCCGCCCGGCCGGCCCGGGGGCGGGGGCGGGGCTGTTGGGCGCGGTGGCGGGCTACGTGGTGCCGACCGTGCTGGCCGACGTACTGGCGCAGCTGGGACTGGTTCTTGCCGAATGCGGCCACGGACCCGCCAGCGCCGGGGGCCGGATGCTTGCGAAACTGACCCGCGACCTTCCCCTGGCCGGGGTGGACGCGGCGGGCGCCGCGTACTGGCAGGACCGTCTGGCCAGGGCCCTGCCGGCCCTGGCGGCCGAAGAGCCCCGCGCCCCGCACCGCGGCCCGGCCCCCGCCCTCTTCCGGCTCGCCGACCCGCCCACCCCCACGCCCGCCGCTGTCGGGGAGCAGGGGGAGGGGTACATCCCGGACGGGCACGAGCCTGGCCGCTCCGCCCCGGACGGGCACGAGCCGGGCGGGTACGAGCCGGGCGGGGACGGCCCGGGCGGGGACAGTGTGGTGCTGTCGGGTCTGCTGCGCGCCGGCGCCGTCCGTCCGGACGGTGCGGATGCGGACCGTGCCGCGCTGGGGGCGGTGGCCCGGCGGCTGCTGACCGAGCAGCGCGCGCTGCGCCGGCCGTGCCGCACGGCAGGCGCGGACCCCGGTGCTCCGGCGGCGCGGGCGCTGGCGGACCGGCAGGCCCTGCTGTGGCTGGCCGCCGCCGTGCTCGGTGTCAGGGAGGCCGCCGACGACGGCCGCGGCCTGTTTCTGGGCGGTACGCACTGGGCGCTGCTCGCGCTGTCGGGCATCGCCGGACGGCTGGGCGTGCCGCTGCCCGGACCGGTCCCCGACCCGCGCGCACCCGTCTGGGCGGAACTGGCCGGCCGCGTCCGCCACGGCGTGGACTGCGACGTGTACGCCACCCGGCTGCTGTGGTGAGCGGGCCCAGCCCGGCCGACGGCCCGGGCAGCACCACACCCCCCGGCACCACACCTCCCGGGACCGTGTCTGCCGGGGCCGCACCTTCCGGGGCCGCACCTCCCGGGACCGTGCCTCCCGGGACCGTGCCTCCCGGGACCGTGCCTCCCGGGACCGTGCCTCCCGGGACCGTGCCTCCCGGGACCGTGCCTCCCGGGACCGTGCCTCC